>JAYEGY010000045.1:13887-18099 GCA_034659275.1 Bacteroidota bacterium
CAGTCTTCAGTCTTCAGTCCACAGTCTTCGAATCAAAGATTCGGGACCGACTGTTGACTTTTATAGATCACCGCTCATTGGACAACATAAGACTTAAATTAACATTAACAAGTACCATTACAGCCAAAATCATCCAGCAATTACTTCGTCATTCGGCGTTCGATATTCATCATTCGACATTCTTAACCTTCGTTAAAAGCAGTTAGTCGAATAGAGAATACCATTTTTACAATGGTTGGAAAAACTCACATCTCACCTCCCGAGCACTCGGGATACTCACGCTGCTCGGTTCGCCTCTCGCATTTGCTCGTTCCCACTGGCCACAATCACTTTCCACTCGCGAGCTCGCATTTCGCATCTCATCTTTCCCTCTCCCTTACTAAATACAACCTGCCAGTTCATAAATAATAAATAATAATTAATACTTACTTAAATCTTACATCTTTCCCCTCCGGCGGACTTTCCTGCTTATCTTTTCATCCGGATGGTCATTACTGAAATCAAACCAGTATTGCCTTATAGTGCCTTTAATATCCCGGTGAAGTACCAGTAGACCTATCAGGTTAGGTATTGTCATGAGGGCAATTGTTATATATGATAATGACCAAATAATTGTAGTATCTGTAAATGATGCTATAAAGAACATTATAACATAGACAATACGATAGTATAAAACCGATTTGGGACCCAGGAGATAAGTAAGGGCCCTATCCCCGTAGTATGACCATGAGATAGCGGTTGAAAAGGCAAACAAAAGCAAGCCTATGGATACAATATACTGTCCCCAGGGTCCAAAGAATCCTTTTTCAAAGGCTTTGGCTGTCAGTGGAGCACTGTGCATAAGCGATTTACCTTCAATCACTATCTGTTCTGAAGATGTTTTACCGAATAATCCTTTTACCCTTTCACTCACTGATGGTTTATCTTCTTCGGCAATGGCGAGTTTGCCATCATCAATTTCCAGTGTACCGCTATATGGTTGTTCACCTTGCAGGAATCTGATGTCTTCGGCAACCGACTCAGCATGCAGCAGGGTTATACCCGGAGTCATAAGTTTACCATCTTCAATTGTTATTGTGCCTTCATAAAGATCAAGTTTGGGCAGGTTTTCTTTATTACTAATATGATCATTCAGGATTTTTCTTCCTTCCTCTGTTTTGTCAGTGTACTCACCGACCACAAATTCCATGTCGGCATCCTGGAACTGGTTAACGTGTTTCTGGTTCCAGGCACCTGACGACAGCAATACCAGGCCGGTAAGTGTGCATATACAAATTGTATCGATAAAAGGTTCAAGTATTGCAACCATACCTTCAGATACCGGCTCCGGTGCCCTGGCAGCCGAGTGAGCTATGGGAGCTGAACCCTGTCCGGCTTCATTTGAAAATAGTCCCCGGTTTACACCACGGTTGATTGTCCATGAGAGTGAAGCCCCAAGAAAACCACCTGTTGCGGCTGTACCAGTGAAGGCATCGCCAAAGATCGCAGCAAAGGAAGGAATAATCTGGTCATAATTTTTGGAAATAACAGCCAGTGCCCCGATAAGATAAATAATAGCCATTGCAGGTACCAGGGTTGATGTTACCTTAGCAATCCTTTTAATACCGCCGATAATTACCAGTGCAAGCAGAATAGCCAATATAAAGCCCGTTATTATATGGTTTATACCAAAGGTGGCAAACACTGAGTTGGATATACTGTTTATCTGAGGAAGACTTCCTGTGCCGAAAGAACTTAATACAGTTGCCACGGCAAAGAAACCACCCATAACTGCACCCACTTTAATTATTTTGCCATTGCGCAGGTTAATATTCAGCTTTTTCTTCATGTAATACATAGGGCCTCCGGATACTCTTCCGGTAGGCAGAATATCACGGTGCTTATGGGATATCGACACTTCTACGAACTTGGTACACATGCCTATCATTGCTGTTACCAGCATCCAGAACAGTGCTGCAGGCCCACCGAGATGAATGGCAAGGGCCACGCCCGCAATATTCCCTGTTCCAACCGTCCCTGAAAGGGCAGTGGTCAGAGCCTGGAAATGGCTGGTGTCACCAACATCTTTACTGTGGTCATATTTCCCCTTTACTATCCTGATAGCATGCTTGAAATATCTTATCTGGGGGAAGCCCAGGTAGAGGGTAAAGAAAATACCGGTGCCCAGGAGTAAAAATACAAACCAGGGATGACCTCCTATATACCCGTCAAGCTTTATGAGAAATTCGTTTATTGCCTGCATTACGATGGATTTAGGTTTTTAATAATTCCAACAAATGTAATAATTATTGGCAAAGTTGAAAGTGATGGATTTATGCTGCATAATATACTTATGAAGGTTGAGAATAGGTTAAGAATGCGTTTTAGAATTTAAGAAGTACAAAAAAATGACCGCCTGTAAAGACGGCCATTAATCTGCGTAATCTGTTTTGATCAGTGTAAGCTGCGTTCAGGTGAAGATTATTTGGGAACCCTCACCACCGGCCAATTCATAGAATTCACCCACGGTAAGTATACCCGATACATGTTCTGTGAGGTCTTCTTTTTTAAGCTTGAACATATCCATAGCAAGCTTACAGGCATAGACCTTGCCGCCGCCTGCGGTATAGAGGTCCAGGAATTCATCGATCGGTGGCACATCCAGCTCATCCATCTGCTTGCGCATCATGCCTGACACCATTGCTTCAACGCCCGGTATCACACCCATCAGATTAGGCATACGTGAGCCAAGTCCGGGTAGCCTCATGGCCGGATTGCCGATGACTGCCGTGTGGGGCTTCTTCATCCATTTTTTCACAATTCCTTCAAGTCCGAAGAATGTGAAGAAAAGATTAGCTTCAATATCCTCCATCACTGCCCAGTTGGCCAGGACGAGTGCTGCGTAAATATCTTCAATATTGCCCTTGGCACAGATGATATTTACTTTCTTTATTGGATTTTTATTTTCACTCATAATAGTCATTTTAGTGATCAGACACAACTTGCGGGTTTAGGTATACCTGCTATCTTTGTAGCTTTCTTAAGAGGTGCGCCGGGGAAAAGCTGGTAGAATGTCTTTACATCCACTATACCCGATTTGTTTATACCCCTGATAGAGAGAGCATCACCCTTATCATTCTTTTGCCTCAGCATTTCAAGAACTTCAAAATGCTGGTCAGTAAGGTCAATACCTTCTTCTTTTGCTATTTCAACTGCAATTTCCCTTGTCCATTGACCGGGATCAGTAAAATATCCTTCGTCATTTACGTCTACAGTTTTTCCTGCGTAAGTTTTTGTTGCCATGTTTTTTATGTTTAGATGTTTATATGTTTAGTTGTTTAATTGTTCAGAATTTTGTTCGATTGAATTTATCTTTTTAAGGAAGGTCATTATAAAGCCTATTGATTTCTTCATGTCAGGCTTATTCAGTTCACGCATAAGCTTCCATATTGAGTATTCAGGGAACGATTCATGATCTATCTCCTTATATGTTTTTACAAAAATTGACAGTTTGCTCATTACAGCCGGATCAGAGATGGCAATCAATGCATCCATGACCATTATTAAATTATCCGAAAGATTCTCAAGGTCTTCCTTTGAGTATCTTGACATTATGGTGTCCAAAGCAATTGTTACCTGGTGGAGTATTTCAAAATATCCCTTTCTGTCAAGTTCATTGAACTTGCCTGTGGCATCTATTCCTACCTGTTTTATGATTGGTGAAAAATCTTTTATCAGATCGTTAATGTTTTCCATGGTCCTGAAAAGCATATTAATATTATTGATATTTCTTAGAAAATTCAATAACAGGTGGTTAATCTCCTCACCATCAACCTCAATTCCAGCGTTCTCCAGGGTATCTACCATCCCTTTGAAAGCGTCTTTACCCACTATTGATAGGTCATCCACCAGATCAACCATTGTTTCCCTGTTCTGTTTCTGTAATGCAGTTTCTTCCAGGATCATGTCCAGTTTCTGGTTTATCTGGTCTATCTGTGTCTGAATATTATTCTCTTTCATAATAATGCATTTAAATTAATCTATCCTTTTGCCGGCCATGGTCATCTCTGTGTCTATCGGCATTTCCTTACCACGGAGTAAAATATGCCAGTATACCCATCTGAATAAAAGTTTCCCGTAATGATTTAAGCGGCTTTGTTTGAGCAATCCAAGTGGTCCTATACCCGGCAGCGGAAAGAATCCCGGCAAAGGTTCCGTTTCATAATTAAAATC
>JAYEGY010000046.1:0-3568 GCA_034659275.1 Bacteroidota bacterium
TGCTCAGAGTGACAGAAGATCTTAAGGTGGTTATAGCGACGGGGTTCCACCTCTTCCCATTCCGAACAGAGAAGTTAAGCCCGTCAGCGCCGATGGTACTGCGAAAGCGGGAGAGTAGGTCGCCGCCAAATTTACAAAAAGAAAGCCCTGACACATATCGTGTCGGGGTTTTTTACGTAATATGGTCAGAAGTTTTTTAAGGGTGGCAATGGAATGATGGAATATTGGATTGTTAACCTGTTTATTATTATCCCATTATTCCAATATTCCAAAAAAGCAGTCGTCCAACATTCCGAATAAGGGTCCTGGATATAGTAAATATTGTTATTTGAACTAGTAGAATTTATATCTTTTATCCTCTATATCAGCTTCTTCTTTGAGTGCTTCAAACACTTCGAAGCTTGCCCTTGCCTCATGAGTAGAAGCGAGCCTGTTACGGATGATATCAGTGCCCGGTCCTTGCTCTTCAACATTGACGTTGTTTACCGAGATAATGAAAATACCATTTTCGCCTTCAATGGGGTCTGATAAAAATCCTTCACTGGCGCTGGCAGCGGCTGCAATAACTGCCGGTTCAATACCTGCAGCGGGGATTGAATAAGAATTGAAACTGATGTTTGTTGCTTCATTAACCCTGAGCCCAAGCGTTGAGGCAATATCTTCTATATTGTCCAGATCCTGGGTTTTCGCTTTCAGGTCATTTGTTATCTTTTCAGCTTTCTTTTGTTTAATAACGGCAAATCTTACATCTGATTCAACTTTCTCCAGTTTTGCGTAACCTTCTTCTTGAACATCAGTGCAATAAGCTACTATGAACTTGTTCCCGATCTCGAATACCGCCTGCTCACTATTGTCGAGTATAATATTGTTTTCTTCCGTATCAAAAAGTGCCATGATAAGCGTCCTCGGCGATTCAAGGCCGGGAATTGTTTTCTGGTCAGGCACCACATCGGTGGCAAGCTTTTTATTTAATCCTTCTTCCGCTACTGCCTGATTGAATTTTTGATAGGTATTATTATTATCGGCGAACCTGCTGGCTTCGGCATATTTTGACTGGTAAGTAATCGAACTGGGCTCAATGGCTCTTTCAATTATGCCCACATGATATTTTCTGGACTTACTGCTCTGGTCGAGTATTTCAATGATATGATATCCAAAGTCAGTTTCAACTATTTCGATATCCCCTTCTTTACCTTCAAAGCAGGTATTATTAAAGGGAGTAACCATCTGACCTTCTTCAAACCATCCAAGGTCGCCGCCAAGCTGTGCGGAGCCCTGGTCGTCAGAAAATTTGGTGGCCAGTGATTCAAATCTCTCGCCTGACCTGATAAGTTGCAGGAGGCTGTCAGCTTCATTTTGTGCTGCCTCGGCACTGCGATATGCGTTTGGTGATATAAGTATGTGCCGCGCATGTACCGAATCAGGCCTGTTTTCAACATCAATGAGGCGGGCTATTTTGTAGGTTTCGTTCTCAACATAAGGTCCATAAACTTCTTCAGTATTTTCCTGCAGTACAAAATCCCTGATCATTTCAGGTATGTCTTCAATGGGCCTGAAAACTTCATTGTGCCTGTTGTCAGAAGAGAGGTTGATAAATTGTACGGGTGTATCAGTCTCCCTGAATTCATCAATCAATTCAACAATTCCCTCTTCGGTGTTCATGACATCTTCTTCGCTTGGCACAACTTCAAATTCAACATATTCCATACTGCGATTTGCTTCCTGCTTGTAATCTTCCCTGTGATTATTATAATATTTCTCTAGCTCAGCTCTGCTTACTGTAACAGATGAATCAGGAACGGTAGAATATTGTTTCATTACAAAACTGAAATCAACTGTTTTTGATGTGATGGTGTTTTCAAATTCAGCCTGCTTTGAGGTTATATACAAGCCTTTGGCAATCAGGTTGTTGAATTTTGTATTTAGCTTTTCATCTACGATCTCATTCTCAAAAAACAACCAGTAAGCTTTAGCCTGAGGATCATATTCAGTGCTTTTCAGGAAATTCACAAGAAATGATTTGTCAAGGACACCTGTTTCCCTGTTGGCGAAAAGCTGTTGAACAATTGGATGGGGTTCATCACCCAGCACCATAGATTCAACCTCGTCTGCACTTACACCCAGGCCAAGTGTATTAAATTCTTCGCCAAGTATTTCTTCCATTACTATTTTGTTCCAGATATCCTCCCTCATCGATTCCGACATTGCCTCGGTAATGTTCGTAGTACCTGATAATTTATATATCTCGGTCAGATTCTGAAGCCTTTCATCATATTCCTGGTAAGAAATGGAACGTCCTCCTATTTCTGCTATCTCATAATAATCCTTCATTTTCTTCGTCTGTCCGCTTCCTCCACCCAGGAAGTCACCCAGTATAAAGAATAAGAGTGATATACCTATAACTACTGCCAGAAGTATACCTGCCCTCTCCCGTAATGTTTGTAGTACTGACATTTATATTAATTTTTAGTTTTTTAGATTTTTTCAGGCGACAAATATACTAAAAAGGTTTAAAAGGTTGAACAAGGTTGAAATAAGTTTAAAAAGAATTTCTGGGTATCAGAATATTGGAATACTAAATTCTGGAATACTGGAGTATTGAACAAAACCTCTTTTATCCATCATTCCCTGCCTGACGGTAGGCAGGCATTATTCCAAATTTACATAAATACCGAAAATTTATCATCATTTTTGGTTTATACCTCACTTCAAAGGGGGCATACATCAAAAATATTAATAAAATGTTAATAATAACCCCTAATAAAAGGGGGTGTTTTATAAAAAGGGTGTATTTTTACAAAAATTTTTATATATGGCAGAATTACGTTTTAGTGCATTAAGAGAAGTATTTTCAAGGCAGGCGATAGAACCAGCCATTCCCAAAGAGAAAATTTCAGAGTATTTTGGTGTTAATGTTTTTGATCTTCCAAAAATGGAGAAGTACCTGCCGCGGGAGACATATAAATCTGTCAGGGAGGCAATTGACAGGGGAACATCGATAGGCAGAGAGGTTGCCGATAAGGTTGCAACGGGTATGAAGGCATGGGCAATAGAAAAGGGTGTGACTCATTATACTCACTGGTTTCATCCCTTAACCGACGCAACGGCTGAAAAGCATGATGCTTTTATTGAAAGAAATGATTACGAGGGTCTAGTTGAGTCTTTTTCAGGTGAATTGCTTGTTCAGCAGGAACCTGATGCTTCCAGTTTCCCGAGTGGCGGAATACGTAATACATTTGAAGCCAGGGGATATACGGCATGGGATGTTTCCTCTCCGGCTTTCATAGTGGGCACTACTCTTTGTATTCCAACAGTTTTCGTTTCATATACAGGTGATGCACTTGATTATAAAACCCCACTGCTCAAGGCACTCACTGCTCTTGACAGGGCAGCGGTGGATGTATGCCATTATTTTGATAAGAACGTTGAAAAAGTAATTGCTACTCTGGGCTGGGAACAGGAATATTTTTTAATAGATGAAGCCCTGTATTATGCCAGGCCAGACCTGGTACTTGCCGACCGCACACTTATGGGACACCAATCGTCAAAAGACCAGCAACTGGCAGAT
>JAYEGY010000047.1:0-17906 GCA_034659275.1 Bacteroidota bacterium
AGCACTGTTGATAAGTTTTTAAATATTTGATTTACAATATGTTACAAGCATGACTTATGAACAGCTAAATGTAAAATTAAATTCATATTTTTGTCTATGTTATAACCTTTTTAGACTGGACTCATTAATATATTAAAAACCTTTAAATTAGTGATTCAACTAATAACGGAGTATTATAAAAGGATGAAAAATTTAGATACATACAGAAAACGGGCAGAGAAAGAAGACAGGGATGATATTCTTCAGGAATACAGAACATGTTTTAAGATACCGGATAACTTAATTTATTTTGACGGTAACTCACTGGGAATGATGCCACTCAAATCTGAACGTGTTGCCACTAAACTGGTATCTCATGAGTGGGGGGAGCGACTTATCAGGGCCTGGAATGAGGGCTGGTGGGAAATGCCGCGCAGAATATCAGGTAAGATCGCACAATTAATTGGATGTGGCAGTGAAGAAGTGATTGTCTGTGATTCAACCTCTGTTAATCTGTATAAGCTGGTGAGTGCAGCACTAAAGCTTCAGGAGGGCAGGAAAAAGATTATCAGCGATGATCTTAACTTCCCATCCGACCTCTATGTTATCCAGGGCATAATAAAAAACCTTGATGACGGTCATATTCTTGAACTGGTGGAGAGTGATAATGAAATAGATATTCAATACAGCAAGTTATTTGATAAGATCGACGAGAATACGGCTGTTGTAGTCCTCAGTTATGTTTCTTTCCGAAGTGCCTTTATGTATGACATGAAGAAGGTTACGGAATATGTTCACAGGAAGGGGGCTTTGATTATATGGGACCTGAGTCATGCTACGGGTGCAGTGAAAATAGATCTTAATTCGGCAAATGCAGATATGGCTGTTGGATGCACTTATAAATATCTTAACGGCGGTCCGGGTTCACCGGCATTTTTATATGTAAACAGTAAGATCCAGGACCGGGTTGTAAGCCCGATATGGGCATGGCTGGGGGAGAAGGATCCGTTTGAATTCAGCCTGGATTACCGCCCTTCAGAGGGAGCCCACCGCTACATGACCGGCTCACCGAATATCCTGTCATTATGTACACTTGAACCATCACTGGACATAATAATTGAAGCAGGAATGGATAATATCAGGGCGAAGAGCTTAAGATTAACCAGCTTCCTGCTTGAGTTATATCATGCTTTCCTTAAGCCTTTGGGATTTGAACTGGGATCACCCGAAAGGGGGGAAGAAAGGGGATCACATATTTCACTTAAGCATAAAGAAGGATACAGGATCTGTAAGGCTCTGATTGATAATAAAACGGGAGCTCATGTAATTATACCTGATTTCCGGCCGCCGGATAACATAAGGCTGGGATTGGCTCCGCTGTATAATCAGTTTGCAGAAGTGTTTGAGCTTCTCCTGGAGATAGAAAATATTGTTAAAAACAGTTTATTTGAACTGTACGATTCAAAAGCTGATAGCGTAACCTGAAATATTTATATTTCCCGTCTTTTATAAAAGGCCTATATTTACTGTATGAAATCTGATGTCCAGGTATATACCACGCAAACATCATCGCGACTTGAATATGCTGTTGACCTGGTCCTGGGGAATATACTGGGTTTATCATATACCATAACTGATTCTCCGGATGTCAGCTTACCCTTGATCAATTATTCTTATGACAGGTCAATTGGCGGTATATTTATTCAGCCGGAGGGACTTCTTTTTCAGAAAGGCATCAGGATGCAGCAAATATGGGTTGCCCATCTTAATGGTATACCACTCTTTTTTCAGCAACCACCTGAAGCAGGTTTTCAACTTGATATATTCTCTTTTGCTTTTTATATGGTTACAAGATATGAGGAGTATCTTACTGTTGTAAGAGATGAGCATGGGCGTTTTTCAGCGGAGTCCAGTTTGGCTTATAAACATAATTTCCTGGATAAACCTGTTGTGGATATATGGGTGCACCGCCTTGGTGCAACCTTGAAACTCTTATATCCTGATATGATAATCCCTGAAAAGAAGCATGATCACCTTCTGATGGTGGAGGTTAACGAGCCTTTTGAATTCAGGGGCAAGGGCATTGTCAAAAACCTTGGTGGCCTTCTAACGGATACGCTCACGGCTAACAGGCCAGCCAGGCGTTTCAGGTGCATGACAGGCAGCATGAAAGATTCATATGATACTTATGCTTATATAAATGAGAATGCCAAAAAATATAATAGTTCAGTATTGTATTTTTTTGCTACAGGTGACAGGAGCAGGTTCGATAAAAATATCAACCCAAACACACGATGTTATAAGAAGCTGATAAGAAGACTTTCGAAGGAGTATATTATCGGACTGCACAGTTCATACAGTTCGGGTAATTCAGAAAAGCTTATTCTCAAGGAAAAGGAAAAATTGGAAAGTATCACACAGCAAAAAGTTACAAAACTGAAAAAGCATCATTTACTGCTGACCATTCCGTTTACCTACCACGTGATCCAGTCAACCGGTTTTGAGGAAGATTACACTCTCGGTTATATCAGGGAGGCTGGATTCAGGGCAGGTATTGCACGTCCTTTTAAATTCTATGACCTGACAAGGGAGGAAACAAGCTTGCTTACACTTGTTCCTTTTCAGTATATGGAATCGACATTTCAAAAATACAAAAGGTATGATCCCTTGGAAGCCATTGAGTCGGTAAGCAAGCTGATTAACTGGACAAAGCAAGTAGGTGGTCTTTTTGTCAGTGTATGGCACAATACTTCACTTACTGATGAAGGTGAATGGGAAGGATGGCGCCAGCTATTTGAATACACATTGAGGGAACAACTCAAATAAATTCGAGCTCCTCGTCATGATCTGTTTCGCTTATCCTGCCATTCTTACATTTCATTGTTCGTGCAATATGCTTTTTAAGCAGGGTATAGTTATGTGTGGCAAAGACCACCGCTCTTCCACTTTTACTTATATCCTTCAGTATTTTAATTATATCTTCCGATGTTTCAGGATCAAGGTTTCCTGTTGGTTCATCGGCAAGTATGATATCCGGGTCATTCAATAAAGCCCTGGCTATCACTACTCTTTGTTGTTCGCCTCCGGAAAGCTGATGTGGCATCTTATAGCCTTTGGTACCCAGGCCCACTTTTTCAAGCACCTCGCCTATTCGCTCCTCAATTTCATTTTTGTTTTTCCACCCTGTAGCTCTAAGGACAAACTCAAGGTTCGAATAAACCGACCTGTCTGTAAGTAGCTGGAAGTCCTGGAAAACAATGCCCAGTTTTCTTCTTAAAACAGGTATGTCCTTTTTGCGTAAACTGGTGAGATCAAAACCGGCAACAATTCCTTCTCCCTCTTCAAGGGGTGATTGAGTATTTATCGTTTTAATGAGGCTTGTTTTACCGCTGCCGACTTTCCCTATGAGATAAACAAACTCACCTTTCTTGACTTCAAGGTTTACATCACTAAGAACGAGATGATCCTGCTGGTATATATTACAGTCTTTAAATGATATTATGGTGTCTAGGGGCATGTTACTTTCCTGCATGGCTTGCTTTTAAGATAAAAGACAAAAGTACAAAGGAAAAAGTACAAAGGAAAAAGTACAAAGGAAAAAGTAGGGATGCAAGGTTTTACGTCTCAAAGATTCCTTGCCTGCCCACCGAAGCTTGGCACGGATCTCCCGCCTTCGTCCCAAGGTTCTGGGACTACGGCGGGCAGAGGGAGATCCGCGCCAGCGAAGGTGGGCCTCCTGCTTTAACAATTAACATTCCAATGTTGATAAAATCAATACTAAAGCCCCGGATCAAGCGTTTTATAGTTGTAAATTAGCGAAAACATTTTTGTCGCTTTGTTACGTTTAAATTGTTCATTTTAAAATATTTAAATTTCTGTTCCAAAACAGAAAATGCTCATTATATGGATAAGTACCGGGTTTACAAGATAAATTATCACAGGCTGCTTATAACTTTATCTCTGTTGACATTCAGTTGTTTTCTTTTAATGGCCCAGAAGCCGGAATCATATACAGTGGAATTGACTGATTTTGAGAGAGGCAAAGAGTTATTCAACAAAGAGAAATATGCTGCGGCCATAAAATTTTTTGACAGTTTTGTTAATGAGGCTGGCGGTCTTATGTCGGAAGAAGCAGTTGAGGCTGAATATCTGGCTGCTGTATCTGCCACAAGATTATATAACAGTGATGCTGAATACAGGATGAATAAGTTTGCCAGCACTCATCCTGATGACCCACTGGTCAACAAGGCATGGCTTGAGCTGGCCGATCATTTCTACCAGGCCAAAAGCTACAGGCGGGCAATAAAATATTATGAGAAGGTCGACAGGCTTGAACTGGATGAGGAATTGCTTTCGGTTTACTATTTTCAATTTGGATATTCTCATTTTATGGATGGTGACAGGCAAAGAGCAATGCTTTTCTTTTCAGAATTGACTGATATTGATACAGAATACAGTCGGCCGGCTATCTATTATTTTTCTTATATAGCTTATAATGAAAAAATGTATCGCACAGCCTTCGATGGTTTTATGAGGTTAAGGGGTGATGAGACCTTTGGTGAGGTGGTTCCTTTTTACATAGTACAGATAATGTATATCCTGGAAGACTATGATGGCATACTTGATATGGCTCCCGGACTTATAGAAGATGCAGGCGAAGAAAGAAAATCAGAACTTTACAGGCTGATAGGGGATGCTTATTTCAAGAAGGGTGATTATGAGTCAGCTGCCCGTAATCTTGAGGAACACCTGGAGAGGGCTGTAAGAACGGGAAGAGAGGGTAGTTACCAGCTCGCATTCTGTTATTATAAGACTGAACAACATGATAAGGCAATTGAACTTTTTCAGGAAATAACAAGAAGGAGAGATGAATTGGGCCAGAATGCATATTACCTGCTGGGGGATTGTTACCTGAAGAAGGATCAGAAGAAAATGGCAAGGACCGCATTCTCTTCTGCAGCACAAATGGATTATGACCGGAACATTAAAAAAGAAGCGCTTTTCAATTTCGCCAAACTTACATATGAAACAGTATATTCTCCTTTTGGGGAAGTGATAAGGGCTTTCCAGGAATATATTGAGCAATTCCCGGCCTCAGAACATATCGGAGAAGCATACGAATACCTGGTGTCGGCTTATATGAAAGTAAAAAATTACAGGGCTGCAATACAATCACTTGATCGTATTACATATAAGGATGAAAGACTGGAGAAAGCATATCAGAAAGTTGCTTTTTTCAGGGGACTTGAACTGTATAAAAACCTTGACCTGAATTCAGCTATCGGAATGTTTGATAAATCATTACAGTACGGACAGTACGATCGTACGTTGAGGGCAAGAGCTCATTATTGGAAAGGTGAATCATTGTACCGTTTGAATGAAACCGACAGGGCTCTTGAGGAATACCAGGCATTTATGGGTATTCCGGGTTCATCAATGCTTGATGAATACCGTATGGTCACATACAATATAGGGTATATCCATTATAATAAAGGTAATTATGCCGAAGCCCTGAGATGGTTCAGGAATTTTGAAGCGGAGGAACAAGATACACGGGGTAGATTAATTACCGATGTTTATAACAGGATTGCTGACTGCTATTATATTAACACGGATTATAGGCAGGCAATAAGCTACTATGATAAAGTGATAGCAAACTCGGGTGCAGCAACTGATTATGCCTTATTCCAGAAAGGTTTTGCACTGGGACTTATGCACGATCAGAATGCGAAAATGCGAGTACTTACAACCATGATTAACGAATATCCCAATTCGATATTGATACCAAATGCTATTTTTGAGCGCGGTAGAGCTTATATTGCCCTTGAAAATGATAGGGAGGGAGAAGAAGATCTCAAGCAAGTAATCAATGCCCACCCGAATTCGGTCTTTGTACCCCGGGCAATGGTACAGCTGGGATTGCTTTATTATAACAGGGGTGAAAATGAAAAGGCTATTGCCAGGTTTAAGGAGGTTATAGAGAAATTCCAGTCGACCCCTGAAGCACGAAATGCCCTTACCGGATTGAAAAATACCTATGTCGACACGAATGATGTGGAAGCTTATTTCGCTTACGTAAAAAATCTTAAGGGATATGGCGATGTAAGTACCAGCGAAAGGGACAGCCTTCTCTATATCTCAGGTGAAAACCTTTATATAGCAGGTAATTGCGAAAGAGCAAGCCAGATTTTTAGGAATTATCTCAATGAGTTTGATCAGGGTAGCTTCAGACTTAATGCATGTTTTTATCTGGCTGAATGCCTGTCAGAGTCAGGTAAAACAGATGAAGCCCTCAAATACTATTCTGAAGTTGCAGAAACACCCAATAACCCCTTTCTGGAGAAAACATACCAGTCGCTGTCGGGTATATATTATCTGAAAGAGATATATGACAGCGCGTATTATTACTATGCCGAACTTGAAAAAGTAGCTGAATTACCTGAGAATGAACTGAGAGCAAAGGTTGGAATGATGCGCTCTGCCTATAATATGGGTGATGCCCAAAAAACTTTAAGTTCAGCACAAAGGCTGCTGGAGTCTGATATGATCACAGAAGAGCTGGCCCGCGAAGCCAGTTTCAAAAGCGCCAAATCGAATTACACACTCGGTAATTATGAAAGGGCGCTGAGAGATTTCAGAAGGGTGGCAGTAGAAGTTACCAGCAGCGAGGGAGCAGAGTCAAAATACCGTGTGGCACAGATACTTTTTATGCAAGGTAATCTTGATGAAGCAGAAAATATAATCTATGAGTTTATTGATCAGAATACTCCCCATCAATACTGGATGGCACGTATGTTTATCTTGCTGGCTGACATAAGCCTGGAGAAAGGTGATGAATTCCAGGCAAGGGCAACATTACAAAGCCTTAAAGATTACTACCAGGTACAGGATGACGGTATTCTTGATGAGGTGAATGCAAAGCTTGATGAAATAAACAGGCAAAATGAATTCAGCCCTGATACTCTCAATATTAAAGACAATCAACTCAATATGTAAATTATGAATAAAAGGGTATTATCATATATAATTATACTGCTTTTGATCATTCCTGCAGGTGTTGATGCCCAGAGGGGACAGGAAGAGATACGCCGTGAAGTAACAATGTATAATCCTTTCAAACCATCTCTGAATAAGGCTACAAAAATTAATTTTTCACCCGAGATGGGAGATACCACGGTTACAGCACCGGAATTTCGTTATACCATCAGTACCACGCCGTTCATGCCTGAATATGAAATTAAGACAATCAGTGCCGCACGCCTGCAGCCTGATCCTCTCCCAAAATTGTATAAAGGTTTTCTAAATCTAGGCTTTGGTAACTACTTTTCACCCGTGGGGGAACTAAGTATTTCAAGCGAGCGTTCGCGTAACAGTCTGGCAGGTATTTACTTAGGTCATGAGTCCAGTTTTGGCAGATTGAGGATAAATGATGCCACAAAAGTGTATGGAGGATATATGGATAATATGGCCAGGATATACGGAACAAAGTTTTTCAGAAGGGCAGCCCTGGCTGCAAATATAGATTTTGACCATATACGAAGGTATGCTTACGGTGGTGATCCCGTATTGCTGGAACCCCGGGAAACAAGCAGGGACAGCCTTAAAATTGAATACTTTAATCCAAGGGCCAATATCAATTTCTATTCAACAAGGCTCGATTCTTCAAAAATGTCTTATGATATTCAATTTCATTATAACCTTCTCTATCAAAACAGCTTGTATTATCAACACCTGGCTGGTTTAAGCGGAGACCTGGGTTATGACATGGATATTTTCTATGCCGGCCTTCGTTTCGGATATGAATTGATTACAATTCCAAACATAGAGGATAAACTCAGACATAATGTGTCCCTGAATCCGGCAATCAGTAAAAGAAGCACAAACTGGGACTTCAGGCTTGGCTTGAAACTTATTGCTGATTCCAGGTATTATGAGACTCCAGGCCCGAGGGAATATAAGACAAAGCTTTTCTTTTATCCTGACCTGAAATTTCAGTTCAGCGTAATTCCAACTATTTTAAAGATGTATGTGGGCCTCGATGGTGAATATAAAAACAATAATGCCAGTGAAATAATATATACAAATCCCTTTGTTGTTACACAGAACACGTCTGGATTTGTTGAACCATCTGATGATCTTTATACAATATCGCCTACCGATACCAAACTAAGAATCAAAGGAGGTATAACAGGACATGCCACTGAGAATACCGGATACAGCCTGAAGATATCTTATTCATTGTTCGAAGAGATGGTATTTTATAAAAATGACCTTTTGCAGGGAAGGGGCTTTGTACCAATATATGATAATGGTGAATTACTTGAATTGCAGGCAGAATTTTCAACAAATATCAGTAACGAACTATCTCTATCTGCCCGGGCAGGTTATTATGATTATAGAATGGAATATCTGGAAAAACCATGGCATAAGCCCAGCTGGGATGGAAAACTGGAGTTAAATTATAACCTTCGGGATAAAATACTTGCACAAGCAAATGTATATGGTATGTCGAAGAGATATGCCCGGTTTGGGCCCATGCCATATTCATCCTTAACTGATTATGAGAAAAATGAGCTTCCTGTTTATCTGAGTCTGAACATCGGACTTGAATACAGGTATACAAAGATTCTTTCATTCTGGGCAAGAGTTAATAATATTGCTTCCAACAGGTATTATGAGTGGAATTTTTACCCCTCACAAAGACTCCTTTTTATGGCAGGATTCACTTATAGTCTCTAAAATTTCCTCTCTTTTTGTAATAAACTGATAAACAATATAATACATGTTGATTTTTTGTTAAAAAATCACATATTTTTTAGGTGATTTTAAGCGGTAAAATGCTATATTTTAATTATCTTTGTGACAGTACTTAAGTATGGTTTAATCAATGATTTAAATGTGATTTTTATCATATTTCCCAAAAGGGGATATACCAATTGAATGAGAACTATTATTTTTCGACGGACCAGAGGAAATATTAAGCCGTAATTTGTTTGATTAAAATACTGCTTTAGGAACTAAAGGGTTTACATGGATTATATATAAAAGAGAACAGTTAAGACAAAAAACATGAATGAAAAAGATAACAGGCAAATGGCTAACGGTGATTATTCCGCCGGTAGTATTCAGGTGCTTGAAGGCCTGCAGGCTGTCAGGAAAAGGCCTGCAATGTATATTGGTGATGTGAGTGTTAAGGGTTTGCATCACCTTGTGTATGAGGTTGTAGATAATTCAATAGATGAGGCTCTTGTCGGATATTGTAATGAAATAGATGTAATATTGAACGAGGATGGTTCAATTACTATCATTGACAACGGCAGGGGCATACCGATAGATTATCACGAAAAGGAGAAGAAGTCGGCCCTTGAAGTTGTGATGACAGTGCTTCACGCCGGAGGAAAATTTGATAAGGAATCATATAAGGTATCCGGTGGCTTACATGGTGTAGGTGTATCTGTAGTGAATGCCCTTTCTGAAACATTGAGAGCCGAGGTACACAGGGATGGAAGAATATATTACCAGGAATACAGGAAAGGAAAGCCCGAATCTGAAGTTGCAGAATTTGGACCTACTAAAAAGTCAGGAACGATAATAACATTCAAACCTGATACAGGCATATTTACAGAAACAGAATTCAGGTATGAAATACTTGCTGCAAGGTTGCGTGAACTGTCTTTTCTGAATAAAGAAATAAAACTTACCATTCTTGATCAGCGTGAAATCCAGGAGAACGGTAATGGTAATAATTTCAGAAAAGATGTGTTTTACTCAGAAACTGGTTTGCGGGAGTTTGTTGATTATCTTGACAATACACGGGAGAAACTGATAGAAAAACCTATTTGCATTACAACAGAAAAAAATGATACACCTGTTGAAATAGCTCTTCAGTATAATACATCATTCTCTGAAAATGTACATTCTTACGTGAATAATATCAACACCATAGAAGGAGGTACCCACCTTGCCGGTTTCAGGAGGGGACTTACCCGTACACTGAAAAAATATGCCGAGGAATCAGGGCTCACGGCCAAGCTGAAATTTGATATTAACGGTGACGACTTCCGGGAAGGTTTAACTGCTATAGTGTCAATCAAGGTGGCTGAGCCCCAGTTTGAAGGCCAGACAAAAACAAAACTTGGAAATTCAGAAGTAATGGGTGTTGTTGACCAGGCGGTCAGTACTATGCTTTCAAACTACCTGGAGGAAAATCCCAAAGATGCAAAAGCCATAGTGCAGAAAGTGATTCTTGCAGCTACTGCACGTCATGCTGCACGTAAGGCACGTGAACTGGTCCAGAGAAAAAATGTGCTCTCCGGGTCAGGCTTGCCCGGTAAACTGGCCGATTGTGCCGACCGTGATCCTATGAATTCTGAAATATTCCTCGTTGAGGGTGACTCCGCGGGAGGAACAGCAAAAGCAGGACGCGACAGGAAGTTCCAGGCAATAATGCCATTGAGGGGTAAAATAATAAACGTGGAAAAAGCAATGCAGCATAAAATCTTTGACAATGAAGAAATAAAAAATATTTTTACCGCCCTTGGAGTAACTATAGGGACAGAAGATGACAGCAAGGCTCTTAACCTGGAAAAACTCAGATATCATAAAATAGTCATAATGACCGATGCAGATGTCGATGGTTCACATATTGCCACACTGATTATGACTTTCTTTTTCAGGTATATGCAGGAGCTTATAAAGAAAGGATACCTCTATATTGCCACACCTCCCCTCTACCTGGTGAGTAAAGGAAAAAACAGTAGATATTGCTGGACCGATGAGGAATTGCGCAGATTCATAGAAGAATTTGGCCAGGGGAAAGATTCTAATGTAAATATACAGAGATATAAGGGTCTGGGTGAAATGAATGCAGCACAGTTATGGGATACAACCATGAATCCAGAATACAGAACGCTACGGCAGGTTACCATCGATAGCGCTGCTGAAGCAGATCGCATATTCAGCATGCTGATGGGCGATGAGGTACCGCCAAGAAGGGAATTCATTGAAAAACACGCAAAATACGCAAATATAGATGTTTGATCCCCCTTTAAAGCGGGAAATCCCGACCTGATTTATTCTTAAATCTTAAATCGTTAATATTCAACAATGCCCTGACAGATAACACAGCCCAGGAGCATAAGAGCCGTGATGTTCATGAACGAGGAAATGACATCGACCGGGGGAGGATCCGATATCTCTCCGCTCAGGCGACTCGGAACACTGCAGATAGGTTATATTTCTGATACACAGAAATATTTCTGGTTTCATCACTCTGCCAACGATACCTTTGAACAGGTCAATATACGTGAAATGCAACTGGGCAGTGCGGCCATAGCCTCGCTGATTTACCTGATTGATCTGTTTGATCTGTAAACTTGTCATTCTGACCCCGAGCACTCGGAAGAACGAGCAACGAGAAACTGCACCCAGCACCCAGTACCTTTCTAAAAATCATCAATAACTTTCTTCAGCAGACTTTCCACCCGCCCGGTTACTTCGCTGCTGTTGCAATCAAAGTTATTAACCAGCACGGCAAACGCAATATCCTGTCCTTTTGATGTTTTGAAATAGCCTGCATAATTACGTATTCTCGTTGAAGTACCGCTTTTAGCCCTAAGGTTATTATAAAAAACGGGGTCTTTAAAATAATGCTCCAGGGTACCGGTCTTCCCTGCTTCCGGCAGTGAATTATAAAAATGCTTAGCATGCATGCTTTTACTGTTCATATAATACAGTAGTGATGTTAGGAAGGACGAGCTTATTGCATTCGACCTTGAAAGACCGCTGCCGTCAGTCATGTAAAGACCGCCGGTATCATCAAGGGAAAAATCGAGAGATTCTTTTACAGCGTCGAGACCTGATTCGAAACTGGCAAATTCACTCTTTGTGTAAAGCAGCCCCAAATATTTAAGCAGCTGCTCCGCGAACATGTTAAGGCTCTCAATATTCGTAACTTTGATAATATCTGAAAGTGTAGGTGACAGGGTAGTTGTAATAATGCTTTTCGGAGATGAGCTGAATTCCCTTGCAATAACAGGTGAAAGCCTCAGGCTTGTAGGATGCTCATCAAAACTGATACCTCTTTTTTCCAGTGCTTCCTGTAATAGAATTGCTGTTAGCAGCGGTGGATCAGGAATTGAAGCCTTTAGGACGAAATCATCCTTTCCTGTGGGTATTTCTCCCCTAATAACTGCGTGGTTGCCATAGGGTTCCAGGTAAACATATCCATTATCCCTGTTGCCATATGAAATCAAATTATTTTCAATTATAAGCCCCGGTATTTCAGGCACAATGTCCCTGATCTCAGGAATGCTTCCTTCATAGCCTGTTCTGAAATGTATTCGGTACATATTATCAAATATGCAGATACCATGGGCTCCTGCCCCGTAATAATTACCAAGGTCTGACCAGTTCCATCCTCCGGGTGCAGGGTGATAATCAAAAATCATTGCATCGGCCACAACAGAACCCGTCACCTTTCTGATACCTGATTTATATAATGCATCAGCCCATTCATCAATAATTGCCTTATTGTGTTCGGGAAAATACTCTGACAGTATTGTAGGGTCTGCGCCACCTTTTAGTACAATGTAACCGTTAAGGATTGAGTCCGGCTCGTTATAATTTCCGGTATATCCCACCCTTGTGGCAAATCTGAAATCAGGTCCAAGGGTTTCGAGCGTAACTGCTGTAGTAACCAGCTTCATCACCGAAGCACTGCCCAGGGCCATATCCTTATGGTAATCAGCTATTATATTTCCTGACTCCGCATCCCTGAAACATATCGATATACCAGCATGCCGAAAAGAGGTATCATTAACAAAATCCCGGATATAATTATTTACCTGGGAATTGCCGCTTACCCGGAGGCAGGTAAATAATATGACAAATGTTATTATAGAGACGTAAAGCCTTGCGTCTCTATAGAAATCGAATGATATTGATCTTGTTTTCAAATCAGGTCGATTAAAAAATTTAGTAATTCCTACACCTCAGCCTTAGTCCCGAAATTCTTTCGCCAGAAGGGCGAATTAGAATTTCGAGGATCCCTGCCTTCCGGCAGGCAGGCTCGAAAAAGCAACGCTTTTTCGGGACCTTACCGTGCCCTCCTTTGTCCCGTCTTATCGGAACTCGGTTCATAATTCATAATTCATAATTCATCATTCATCATTCGTATACGTACCCCGCCCTCTGCAGGTCCTTAACCGTCTTGAAGGGATTATCCGGTTTAAGCACACTGTTAAGGTGTTTATATATTTTCATCCTTATATTTTTAGCTGTCATATGGTCCATCCTGTCGAACGAATGACCTCCAGGGACATCCTGGAATATTTCATACTCGAAATTCTTTTTCCCTTCAGCCTTGAGTGTTTTAATTAAATGTTCCACTTCAAGCACATTAACATCAGCATCATTTGTATTTGTATGGATAAGCAGTGGTGGCTTATTGGCATATTTATGAGCTTGCCATGCAGGTGACCTCCTGCGATATTCCTCCACATCTTCATATGCAGTTTTGCCTATGTGATAATCGGCCGAATACAGATTACGGTATCCCTGCGTTTTATATCCCATTCTCGCAATAAGGTCGCTTACAGGTACTCCTGCAAATGCTACGTCATAATTATCGGGGTGGTCAAATATATTATGAAGGGTTATGAGTCCGCCATGGCTCCATCCCAAAATTCCGATCCTGTTCTTATCAACAATATCATAATTATCTATCATATATTGCCTGCTGGCATCCACATCTTCAGTTTCCAGACCACCATAATCAATCTTCCTGTAGTGTGAAGCCCCGTAACCGGTCGACCCCCTGTATTCGGCAGCCACTATGATATAGCCCTGTGATACTAACTCTCTGATAATATGTGTATAATAAGTACTCAGGTTAGAGTGAACCCCACCATGGGGAAAGACAAGCAGGGGGTACTTCTTACCGTTTTCAGCTGTCCGGGGGATAAAGATATACGACCAGAACTTAACCGGGTTACCTGCTCCCTGTGCGGTAGGATTAGGTTCATGGGCCAGTGGAGGGCCAGTCATATATACCTTGTCAATATAGGCCACATCGCCGACTTTATTATACCAGTATATATCATCAATCTTTTTCTCCAGGGCATTGAAACTATGTCCCAGGTAGTCAAAATTTTTCTCCAGCTGCTCTATCTTTTCATAGATCTCGGTGTTACCGGGTTGAGAGAAAGCGGCATTTGCAGTAATAAAGATTCCAATTACTGCCAGGTAAATAACTTTGCTAATTTGTTTCATCGTATGTTATTATTTATGGTTTTTATAATAGAATAATTTTATAATTCGATCAGGCCAGCGAATACAAATTCAGCGGGTCCGCTGAGGAATATATTGGTAATCAGATCTTTTCCTATCTGAAAACTAACTATCAGTACACCTCCCAGTGTTTTAACCCGAACATTATATTTGCCGGGTTCTTTTCCCCATTTGCTAGATATGGCTGCTGCAGCCACTCCTGTGCCACATGACAGTGTTTCATCTTCAACTCCTCTCTCATAGGTACGAACAAAAATCCCGTCAGCTGTATGTTCTACAAAATTTACATTTGTGCCCCCCCATGCAAAATTATCTGACCATCTTATTGATTTCCCTGTTTCAATCACGTTGACTTTTTTACAATCGGGGACATTTATAATATAATGAGGTGATCCCGTGTCAAAAAAATGATTGCTACCTATAATTGCCGGTGGTTTGGTATCACAAAGGCTTAAAGTAATATTATTACCGGAGATTTTATATTTATGTATTCTATCACTGGCGATGAAAGATCCTCTTCCTTTACCCAGGCCTGTTTTTTTTGCAAAGGCCACGGCGCACCTGCCACCGTTTCCACACATTGTGCTCTCACTGCCATCAGAATTGAAATACTTCATTTCAAAATCATGTTCTTCATGATCATACATAAGTATCACTCCGTCAGCTCCCACACCTATATGCCTGTTACACATGAGTCTTATCAATTTTTCGTTGTCGGGTTTGATTATATCATCACGGTTATCAACTATGATGAAATCATTTCCTGTTCCGTGGTATTTGTTAAAAATGATTTGCATATAGTTAAATACTTGTTAAACCAGTATGAAAAATTGTCAGGTTCCCAAAAAAGTCTGACATTTAGGTAACAAAACATACTTCTTATTGGTTATAAATATAGTAAACCTGTACAAAGGTATAGTTTTTGAGTTTGTTTTATAAGATATATAAAGTAAGTAAAAATTAGAATATTATGAAAGGACGAAAAATAGCAGGAATAGCTGCTATAGCTGTTTTAAGTGCTCTTGTGGCCCTATTTGTTTACACCAGGTTTCTGGAAAAGCCTCTTATCACAGGAGAGGAAGCTACTGAGGAACAGGCTCCGGCACAATTCACCAATGTTTTTACTGTACCACAGGAAGGCCTGGTGGATTTTTCCGAGGTGGCAGAGAATATTGTTCATACGGTTGTTCACGTTAAAACAAGAACGATACAGGATTATGCATACCAGAATCCAATAATGGAATTCTTTTATGGAGAACAATATAGCCGTCCCCGGGAAGTCAGGGGCTATGGATCAGGTGTTATAGTAAGTAACGACGGTTACATAATAACTAATAATCATGTTATCGATGGAGCAGATGAAGTGGATGTAACATTAAATGACAACAGGACCTTTCATGCGACTATTATAGGGCGTGATCCGAGTACTGATATTGCTGTTTTGAGAATTGATACGGAGGGCTTACCTTTTGTAAGGTACGGCGACAGTGATGAACTTAAACTGGGGCAATGGGTGGTGGCCATCGGAAACCCGTTTAATCTGACGTCCACTGTCACTGCAGGTATTGTTAGTGCAAAGGGACGCAGCCTCGGTATACTGAATTCACGTTACAGGATTGAATCATTTATCCAGACCGACGCGGCCCTGAACGTTGGAAACAGTGGCGGTGCACTGGTTAATATAGAGGGTGAGCTTGTCGGGATAACTACAGCAATTATATCACCCAGCGGTGCATATGCAGGTAATTCATTTGCTATACCTGTTAATATTGTGAGGAAAGTGGTGGAAGATCTCAGGGAATACGGTGAAGTACAGAGAGCTATCATTGGAGTAAACATAGCTGATGTAACATCAGAACTGGCTGAAGAAGAAAATATTGATGAGGTAAAAGGTGTTTATATAACTGAAATCGTTCCTGGTGGTGCAGCAGATGAAGCAGGCATGAAAGCCGGGGATGTAATTGTGAGATTTGACGGTAAAGATACCGATACTGCTGCAGAACTCCAGGAACAGGTTAGCAGGAAACGACCCGGCGATGCAGTACAGGTTCAGGTCATAAGGAATAACAGAAAGAGAACTTTTGACCTGGTACTGAGAAATCTTGCCGGGGGCTTAGAGGTGGTAAGAGCAGGAGAAGACAGTGGGATTATTTTCGGAGTGAGGCTTGAGCCTCTTACCCTGGCTGAAAAAAGTGAATACCAGATTACCAATGGTATGAAAGTGACAAGGGTTCGGGATGGTCGTTTCGATGACCTTGGCATCCGTGAAGGTTATATTATTTTTGAAGTAAACGGGAAAGATGTGAATACTTACGAAGAAATACGTCAGGCCACCAAGGATGGTTCTGAACTCAAGTCACTCAAAGGTTTACAGTCTAATGGTACTTATTTTAGTTACCAGTTTAGGCAATAATTGCATTGGAATACTGGAATACTGGAATACTGGAATATTGCATATTAACATCCTTCAATTCTTCCATCATTCCATTATTCCATTAAATTAAAATGAGTGTGAGATTATATTTTTTGTTTAATAGTGATAAAAGAAGTAACTTTGCGAAAATTTTTGAGGAGGCATAAATGAGGCAACTTAAGATTACCAAATCCATCACCAATCGGGAAAGTGCATCTTTGGACAAGTACCTTCAGGAAATTGGTAAGGAAGAGTTGATCACGGTAGAGGAAGAAGTTGAATTAGCACAGAGAATAAAAAAAGGAGACAGGGCTGCCCTGGAGAAATTGACCAAGGCAAACCTTCGTTTCGTCGTGTCTGTTGCCAAGCAATACCAGAACCAGGGATTGAGCCTGCCCGACCTTATTAACGAGGGCAACCTGGGACTGATAAAGGCAGCGGAAAAATTTGATGAAACAAGAGGCTTCAAATTTATTTCTTATGCTGTATGGTGGATACGACAGAGTATCCTGCAGGCTCTCGCTGAGCAATCGAGAATTGTCAGATTACCTTTGAACCAGGTCGGTTCGCTTAATAAGATCAATAAGGCATTCTCCAAATTTGAGCAGGAAAACGAACGTACTCCTTCACCAGAAGAATTGGCTGATGTGCTTGAACTTCCGAAAGAAAAGGTTACCGATACCCTTAAGGTATCAGGTCGCCACGTATCGGTCGACGCTCCCTTCGTTGAAGGTGAAGACAACAGTCTGCTGGATGTGCTGCCTAATAATGATTCTCCTATAGCTGATAAATCCTTGATAAACGAGTCTTTAGCCCGCGAGATAGACAGGGCCCTGACTACCCTTACTGAAAGGGAGAGGGATATAATAAGATTTTTCTTCGGGATCGGTTGTCAGGAAATGACGCTTGAGGAGATAGGTGAGAAATTTGGTCTGACGCGCGAAAGGGTGCGGCAGATAAAAGAAAAAGCTATAAGGCGATTAAGACATACGTCAAGGAGCAAATTGCTCAGAACTTATCTCGGATAGATAACGATTATCCAAAAAAATAGCTGCTTTTTAAAGCAGCTTTTTTTTTATGGATAAAGTTGAAAAGGTTGAAAAGGTTGAAAAGGTTGAAAAAGGTTGAAAAAGTATAAAGGATTTTTGGAATAAGATCTAATTTGTCATTTCGATAGCATGCTATCTGATGAGGAGATAGTGTTTGTGAGCGGTGTGTCTAAAAA
>JAYEGY010000048.1:0-64503 GCA_034659275.1 Bacteroidota bacterium
CCTGAGGTTTTTCTTCTGAAGAAGCTTATACACCGGATAATAAATTTCTGTAAGTATAAAAGGCATTAGGCGCTTATTCGTGCCTGGCATTATAATAAAGGATATAATATAAGATAAATTTTTTTAAAAACTTAAATTTCTAAGGCTTCTAATTTCTCAGGACTGTGGCAGCTTTCTGACAATGGCTCTTGCTTTTGTACCTATCTTAATGTGATTATATAGAAAGTTAGTGAATCTTTTAAAGGAATAGGTTTCCCAGTTGATTAATTCAAATCCCGTCAGATTCAGCAGGTACATAAATGACTCCTTGCAGAATTCGTTGCAATGCCCGGGTTTATAATCCGGTTCATATTCCTTTCTTGAAAGTTTATTCCTGGTCAGGAATCTCTGGAACCTGTGGGTTATTGAATTGATATTAGGGAATTCAAAGTGACCGTAGCCACCGGGTTTAAGCATATCAGATATTTTATTCATTGCAAGAATTGAATCCGGAAGATGCTCCAGGACGTGGCGTAATGATACAAGATCAAATTTTTCATCATGACTTTCATAAAGCAGGAAATCAGCTGTTATCACTTCCACATTCAGCCTGTCCCTGACATATTCAGTATAACCGGGAGAGATCTCCATTCCTTTCACCTCCCAGCCGTCTTGTTTGGCGAAGTACAATAAGCTGCCCCCCCCGCAACCTATGTCCATAAACCTGCTTTTAACAGGCACATGTTTCTTTATATATCCATAGGCGGCTTTAACCCTGAGATCATCTTCATAATTTTCGAAAGGGTTAAAACGCTGGAAATATTTTTCCTGGTTTTCACTTATCGATATATTGCTAAGATCCAGGTTCACAAGTTTACAATTATTACACTGGTAATATTTATATTGACCCTTATCACCCTGTTTAACGAGTAATTTAAGATCATTAGATTGACAGAGCCGGCATTTCATATTATCGTTCATGAATAGATTTTATCAACCGTGATTTGCAAGAAAGGATTAAAGGTAATTAATCAACAGCTTACAAACAATTTGCAGGCCCTTTTCCTGTATATGATCGATACTAATAAATCTGAGTACCTGCATACAGGCAATCCTAAATTAGCATTTTATCAATCCATTATTGACTCACCCCGCGCCAGTGAAGGCGGGTATTCCATTCTTTTTAATAGCTTTATATCATAAATAATAATATTAAACCAAAATAGTCATGAAAAATCTTAAGAGGATCTTCATTGTTATCTTTTCTTTATTACTGGTTTTACCGGCATCGCTACAGGCTCAGAAGGAAAAATATGCCAACCTGGGTGAGGCTTTATCCTCTTCAGGTAATCTAAGAACCGGGGGAGCCCCGGCTAATGTGACATGGATAGAAAATGGTGAAAAATACTCGTTTACCCGTAGAGATCAATATATCCAGGAGATATGGGTTAGAACAGTCAGAACAGGGAAGGAAGAAAAGGTCTTTTCAAACGAGGATCTCACTTTCCCGGAATCAGAACAGGCATTCATGTATGTTTCTTTTGCATGGACAAAGGATTACAACTATATCCTGTTCCAATGCAACTTCAACCCGATATGGCGCTATTCGGGTAATTCAGATTATTATGTTTATTCGGTAAAGGATAAATCCCTGGAACTTATTGTAAAACAGGCTTTCAGCGCTGAGATATCGCCTGATGGTAAAAAAGTGGCTTATGGTAAAGACGGTGATCTGTTTGAGTTCGTATTTGAAACCGGCGAGCATATACGTTTTACGGATGATGCCCGTGAACAGGTTTATAATGGCAGGTTTGGCTGGGCTCAGGAGGAGGAGTTCGGACTTGTGCAGGGATGGTCATGGTCGAATAACAGCAAATTTATTGCGTACTGGCAATCGGATGAGACAGAGGTACCGATTTATAAACTGACCGATTTTTCCGGTCACCACCCTGAATATACGGAAATACCATACCCGAAAGTTGGTGATAATCCGCCGCAGGTGAAAATTGGAGTTATCGACACAGATGCGGGAGATAAAAAATGGCTGGATATTGATCTTGAAGGAGGTTATATACCCCGTATTTACTGGACATCAAAACCGAACACCCTGGCGGTAATGTGGATGAACCGTATTCAGAGCCATATGAAGATATGGTTCTATGATGTGATAAGTGGTGACAGGAACCTGGTAATGGAGGAAGAATCGGATGCATGGATCGATATCTTTGATTTCTTTGCAGGCAACCTCCACCTGGTGTATTTCCCTGACGATATCGAAGAATTCTTCTGGTTATCAGAACGTGACGGATGGGCTCATATATACCGGTATGATTATGATGGTAATATCATCAACCGGGTAACATCAGGGGAATGGGAGGTAAAAGGCATAGAAGCCATAGACACGCAAGAGGAGATGCTTTATTATGTATCGACTGAGATTGATCCAATCGAACAAAACCTCTACCAGGTGCGATTTGACGGAAGCGGCAAGAAAAGACTCACAACGGCAGAAGGGAACCATAATGTGAATGTATCTGATAAAGGGCAGTACTATTTCGATTCCTGGTCAAGTGTAAATAATCCCGGTGAAGTGATGCTGATGAGTTCGTTGGGTAAAGTGATTGAGACATTTACAGATAAGAGCAGGGTTCTTTCTTTTCTTGAATCCCATGTATATGCTCCTAAAGAGTTGTATACCTTCACAACAACTGATGGACAGGAACTTGACGGATATCTTATCAAACCCATTGACTTTGATGAGAATAAAAAATATCCCCTCTTGCTTGACATATATGGTGGACCGGGTTCCCAGGGGGTCTATAATACTTTTGGCAGAAATGGATGGCACCAGTGGCTGGCCCAGGAAGGTTATGTGATAGCTTCAGTAAACAACAGGGGTAATGGTGGTTACGGCTATGATTTTGAAAAGATAGTATACAGGCAGCTGGGCAAGTGGGAGTCACATGATTTTGTTGAGACAGCCAGGTACCTGGCAACAATACCCTGGGTCGACGGTGATAATATGGCTATAAGGGGGCATAGCTACGGGGGGTATACTTCCAGTTACACCATGCTCACCCACCCGGGTGTTTTTAAAGTATCGCTTACTGCGGCCCCGGTAACTGATAACCTTTATTATGATTGTATACTTACTGAAAGGTATATGGGGCTGATGGATGATAATGCAGAGGGTTATAAACAATCTGCTGTAATAACTCATGCAGCAAATCTTACCGGTCACTTATTGCTGGCACATTCACTGATGGATGATAATGTTCATCCCCAGCATACATTCCAGCTCGTCAATGCATTAAACATGGCAGGCAAGGATTTTGACCTGAAGATATATCCACCCGGGGCACATGGTATAGCAACAAATATGACAACATATCTCTTGCTGATGAGCCAGTATACTAACTACCTGGAAGAACACCTGAAGGGAGGATGAAATGCGAGATGCGAGATGCGAGATGCGAGATGCGAGGTTGAAGTATTAATTATAAAAGTTTAATAATGCTTTACTTTTATCTTTTTACTTTTGTCTTTTGTCTTATTTCAGATCCTTCGTGTACCTCGTGACCCAGGTATGACAGATATACTTCTTTCAGGGTGTCATAAATACTCTCGGTATCGAAGCCACATTCTTTCTTCAGCTCTATCTGGGTGCCCTGTTCTATGTAGTAGTCGGGAATACCGAGTCTTTTAACCATGACATTATATTTATTGTCGGCCATAAATTCCAGGATGGCCGAACCAAAACCTCCCTTAAGCATCCCGTCTTCAACGGTGATAACTGCTTTGTGTTTTCTGAAGACATCATGAAGAACTTCTTCATCCAGGGGCTGGACAAATCTCATGTCATAATGAGTGATAATGATACCCTCTTTTTGCAGTTTTTTCACTGCACGCAGGGCACTGTTCCCGGGATATCCTATTGTAAGCACGGCCACTTCTTCTCCTTCGCAAAGCTTCCTGGCCTTACCTACCTGTATCTCTTCAAAAGGCTTTTGCCAGTTGATATTGAGTCCCACTCCCCTGGGATAACGTATACTGAAAGGACCGGCGTTCTTTTCAAGCTGTGCAGTATACATCAGGTTACGTAATTCAATCTCATCCATGGGGGCTGAGACCACCATATTGGGCATAACACGCATATATGAAAGGTCGAAGAAGCCATGGTGTGTGGCCCCGTCGGCTCCAACCAGTCCACCCCTGTCAAGGCAGAAGACCACGTGCAGGTTTTGCAGTGCCACATCATGTATTACCTGGTCATAAGCTCTCTGCATGAAGCTTGAATAGATATTACAGAAAGGTACCATCCCTTCTGCGGCCATTCCTGCCGAAAAGGTGACGGCATGCTGCTCGGCTATGCCCACGTCATAAGCCCTGTCAGGCATTTCTTTCATCATAATATTCAGTGAGCTGCCGGTAGGCATTGCAGGCGTTACACCGATAATCTTATCATTTTGCCTTGCCAGTTCAAGAATAGTATGTCCGAAGACATCCTGAAACTTGGGAGGTTTTTTTGTAGTGTCACCCTGGACTATCTCACCCGTTACCTTATCGAAGGGTGCCGATGGAGAATGGAACTTTGTTTGGTTAAGCTCAGCCTGGAGGAATCCTTTCCCTTTTTTTGTGATACAATGCAGCAACTTGGGGCCGGGGATCCTTTTCAGGTCATTAAGGATCCTTGTAACATGGAGGATGTCATGACCGTCAATAGGTCCGAAATAACGGAAATTCATAGCCTCAAACAGGTTTGAATGTCTGAGTATCGTGCTTTTTATACCGGTCTCAAGCTTACTGGCCAGTGCCTGTGCATTCGGACCAAGCTTACTGATCATGCCCAGAACATTCCATACTTCGTCCTTGAACTTATTATACGTTTTACTGGTGGTAACATCCAGGAGGTATTCTTTCAGGGCTCCCACACTGGGATCAATGGCAATATTATTATCGTTCAGTATGACAAGGATATCCGAGTGTTCGGCACCCGCATTATTCAATCCCTCGAAAGCAAGCCCCGCAGTCATGGCACCATCACCTATGACGGCTACAACATGCCTGTTTTCTCCTTTATATTTTAATGCCTTGGCCATACCGAGGGCAGCAGATATGGATGTTGATGCGTGCCCCACCCCGAAAACATCATATTCACTTTCTTCCCGTTTTGGAAATCCGCTTATTCCCTTGTATTTACGGTTTGTATGAAAGTTATCACGCCTGCCTGTAAGTATTTTATGACCATAGGCCTGGTGCCCTACATCCCATATTATTTTATCATAAGGTGTATTGTAAACATAATGAAGGGCAATGCTTAGCTCAACAACACCAAGGCTGGCCCCGAAATGACCGGGATTGCAGCTTACCACATCTATGATGAATTGCCTGAGCTCCTTGCTTAAAACTATTAAGTCTTCGGGCTTCAGTTTCTTCAGATCATCAGGAGAAGAAATCGTGTTAAGCAGGTCGTACATAGTGTCGGACAAATATTATAAAGCCTATTGCAAAGATAACAATAATATTGCTATATGCTTTTGTGTGTTGAAACATCGAATTTGTTATTTTTGTAAATTAACGAAATATAGATTGCGTTGTTTAAAAATACCTGTTATGAGTAATATGAAATTCTATCTAATAATTTGCTTATCAGCTGTTTTAAGTTTAGTATCATGTGTTCCGGGCGGGAGGTACAGGACCCTGCATGACAAGAGTGTCCAGTATATGAATGAGAGGGATAATTATAAGACTGAAAACCTGGATCTGTCGATGAGAAACAGGGGAATGGCTGCAAAGCTTGAATCACTTGAGAACGAACTGGCAGGCATGGAAGAGGAGAAGGAAGACCTCCAGGCAGAGGTTGACAGGGTAAGGTCTCAATATAATGACCTTAATGACAGGTATACTGAACTACAGAATGCCCAGGAGGATCTTATAAGGGGTAATGTTGCTGAAACCAGGCGTTTGCTCAGAGAACTGCAGGAGGCCCAGGAAAACCTTCAGAACAAGGAAGATCTTATGCGACAACTGGAGATGAATATGGAGGCTAAAAGGGCAGCCCTTGATGAGTTATCATATGAGCTTGAACAAAGGAATGCAAGGCTTACAGAGCTGGAACAGATACTCGAAGAACAAACCAGGATTGTCAAGGACCTGAAAAATAAGGTGTCGGATGCATTATATGGTTTTGAAGGCGAAGGTTTGACCGTATCAATGAAAAACGGTAAGGTATATGTTTCACTTGAGGAAAAACTACTGTTCCGGACAGGCAGTTACAATATTGATGCCAATGGCCGCAATGCCCTGAGAAAGCTGACCAGGGTATTGAAGAACAATCCTGACATACAGATTACCATTGAAGGGCATACCGATGATGTACCTTATATTTCTTCAGGTGGACCCATCCAGGATAACTGGGATTTAAGTGTGAAAAGGGCAACAACCGTTGTCAGGGTGTTGCTTGACGGCTCGGGTATTGACCCTGCAAGGCTAACAGCTGCCGGGAGGGGGGAATATTTACCGGTTGATAATAATAAGACTGCCGAGGCAAGAAGAAGAAACAGGCGTACAGAGATTATACTGACTCCCGACCTTAGTGAGCTTTACAGGATTATTGAGAGTTATTAGAAGTGAATTCACCAAGACGGGCATTTATACGCGACAGGGCTTCCTTAATGCTTTCTTCGGGCCTGACATAATTATCAGTACCCCAGAATTCGCGGTCATAGCTGTTTATTGTTTCAGAAAAAATTGAATGCAGGGGTGAGCGTTCTTCCCTGGCAAACCTTTGTACATTTACGGTGTCGATATTTGTAATTGCCATTTCAAAGAAGATAGTGTAGGTATTGCCAAATATCCTGTTCTTTTTCCTGGCATAGAATTCCAGGTCACCCCTCACATGATTCAGATAATAGCGATTGTTAATATAACGGTAATTAACAAGATACCGGGCTGACCGTATCTTCACATTAAAACCTTTGGCCGTGCGTTGAATAAACGACCTGTCAAGTTTGTTAATGTAATCCTGGTTGATCTCAAAGTCAAAGGCATGAATGCCATAGTTTTGTGTGTTTATGTATATTACACCTTCGGGCAGGGCTATTTCATCAAGGCCTTCTTTCTGTTCAAACTCAATAACAAAAGCAGCCTCATCACCAATGTTTATAATGTCGGTCATCCTGTAATTGTAATCAGGAAAGCTTTCTTCCTTGAGGAAATCAAAGGTATTCTTTACACCGTCGAGTAGAAGACAACCATCCAGGCCTGACCTCAGCTTGAAGGTCAATGTATCTGACTGATCAAGGTTATTTATTTTGCGACTTTTGTAAATTTTTACCTGGTCATTAAAAAGAGTGGCAGAGTATGAGCTTTTATATAATTCGAGCACTGCTTCGGAGTACTCGAGTAATTTGTTCTTTTTAGATACCGATTCACGGTAAAAAGCAGTCATATGTGCCGGCTTGTTGCCATAGTTTTCGGGTATCCTTTCTTTTGCATTCCTGATAAGTTCAAGAGGATCCCTGTTTCTGATTATCACTTCAGGAATGGGAACATACATCCTGGTCAGGCTAATATTGAAGTAGCTGTTTATAGCCTGGTTAACAGGTATCCTGCGACTGAAGAACCCCAGATAAGATACAACAAGTGTATCATCCAGGAAATCTTTGCTCAGTTTAAGGTTATACTCACCCTCATAATTTGATACTGTGCCTTTCCCTTTTGACACCACACCTATGGTGGCATAAGGAAGGGGATCACCGCTGGCGGCATCTGTCACCACGCCTGATAGCCTGTAAACGCCTTGCCTTCCTTCTTCCTTTATCAACGGAGTGGAGTCACTGACTGACCTGTAGATTATTATATGATTATCAATAATGGAATAATTCAGCATCTTATCATAAAAGATGGTGTCAAGAATATCGCTCAGGGATTCATTTTCCATCTTTACCGTGGTTAAGCTTTCGGGTTCTATAAGATCAGTATCATAGGTGAAATGGTATCCTGTTTTCCGGGACACAGATTTTAAAACTGTTGATATGCTGACGTTATTAAGATTAAAAGAAAGTGGGGTTTCAAGAACGTTTTCCTGGGCGAAGGTAAAAGAGGGGCCTGTTATAATGAGAATAAATATAACAAGCCTTTTTATCATAGCCTTATATTTGTAATAAGCTATTGCATTCATTGAATGTCTTTAACCTTTATTTTGTATCCAGGAAATAGATATTTCCCTCTTTATAATATTCAAGGTTAAAAGTAGTACAAATAATACGGATTATTGTATCAGGTGGTTGATTATCAAAAACAGAAGTAACTCTGAGATTGTTTATCTCCTCATTTTCAATTTCTATATTGATATTATGAACCCTTTTAAGATCGGAAATCACTTTTTCCAGGCTGTCACCTTCAAATACCAGTATATCTGTTTTCCATGCCAGGAAGTTTGGGTCAGTATTAACTTTTTTTGAGGAGGTGTTGTCAAGTATTGATCCTACATCACCCTGTTCAAGTGTCACCGACTGGTTCCCTTTATTATTGCTAAGCCTGACCTTACCTTCAGTGACAAAGACTTCAACTTTATTATTTCCCGTATTTACATTAAAGGATGTTCCGAGCACCGTAACATTAGCTTTACCGGCATCAACGGTGAAAGGCCTGCTGGCATCATTTTCAACATCAAAGAATGCTTCACCCTCAAGCTTTACCCTTCTTATTTGACTGTCAAACCGGTCAGGATATTCTATACTTGAATTTCTGTTAAGGACTACCTCGCTGCCATCGGGCAGGTTAACCCGGACATTCTTTTGTTTTATACCTGCACTTATAACATTCGTATCATTTTTTCCAAAGCCATTTGTTCCGATATATATGCCTGCAAACCCAAGACCAACAATCAGTATCACAGAAGCAGCTATTCTGAAAACAGGCTTGTTGAATATGCTCTTTTTCTGTATAAGATTATCTTCTTCAAACCTGTTGTAAAGCTTATTCCATGCTTTATCGGTATCGACTTTGCTGTTTTTCACTATTTCATCCATTTCCTTCCAGTATTTTTTAGCAGATTGGTTTTGTCCGGAGAGGAACTCATCAAGCATAGTCCTTTCCTTATCTTCCCTATTGTCATTATGTTTTTCTCTTTTTTCCATTTTTAAACTGATAATTCTTTCCTGAATTCTTTCAAAGCTTTACCCATATTTGCTTCAACCGTTTTTATTGAAATTGACAGTTGTTCGGCTATCTCGGCATATTTGAGACCATCGAAACGGCTCATGCAGAATATTTTTGCACATCTTTCAGGTAGTTTTTCTATTATCCCGGCTACCTTTTCGTGCATCTCTTTATAGTACATTTCATGCTCAGGGTCTGCAGTGGTGCTTTTTACACTGCCTTTCATTTCATTTTCATGTTTCATTACAACTTTTTTGTGTTCAATAAAGTGAAGGCACCTGTTATATACAGACCGTAAAAGATAACCATTAACTGAAGTGTTGATTTTAATCTTTTTCCTGTCACGCCATAATACGTAGAAAAGTTCCTGGACTATCTCTTCAGATGTATCCTTATCTATCAGGATTGATCTGGCATAATTAACCAGAGAATTATAGGAGGACTGGAAAAGGTTCTCAAATTCCTTGATATCACCATTTCGGATCCTCCTGATAATATCTCTATCGGTTACCATATACCCTTCAATTAATCATCAAATAAATCGCTCCACCTGAGTTTCCGGTTCAGTTTTCTTATTGCCGATTCTATACTCTGGTCGGGTTCAATAACATTATACTCGCCCCAGAAATCAGGATCTGCAAAAGCACTCAACTGTTCAGTAAAGATATCACCTTTTCTAATTTTTTCACGTGATGCAAATTTTATCACTTCCTCATCGGTCCTGTCAGTAATAGCTATTTCTGACATTGTGGTGTAAGTCTTATTAAAGAGTTTTCTTTTCCAGTTACACTTAAACTCCACTTCAGCACGTGCATATGCGAAATAGTATTTACCATTCTGTTCGCGGAACTTAACCCTGTAGCTTGCTGCTTCGGGAGTTACTTTCATCCCAAGCGGTTTTTTCCTCACGAAGATTGATGCTGCCAGGTCTTCATCTTCAAGATTAATGCTGAATTCTGCTTCAGTTATGGCATAAGTATTCATTTCGACATAAAATTTTCCGAGGAATAAGGGTACTTCTACATTTGGACGCTGCTTAAACTCAATTACATAGTGAGGTTTTTCATCAATTGTTATAATATTGTCAAGTGTATATTCATATGAGTCCATGATATCATAAGTAAGTATCCCATATGTATTCTTGGCGATATCAAGCTGTAATGTTGTCACCGGGCCACCCTGCAGGCGGAACAATACTGTGTCAATCTTTGAAACATCAACATTTTTCCTTCCTTTATAGACTTTTGTTGCATCAAACCTGAAAACACTGTTATAGGGAGCTTTAAAAACTTCTATTACAGCTTCAGCTATTGATACGTAGTTCCTGTTTTTCTTGATGGTTTCACGGTAGAAACCTGTCATAAGGTTAGGTTCCTCGGCATAATTATCACGTATATTACTTATTACCTTTTCAATGATTTCTTCAGGAACTACAGGTTTAACAGTAACTTCCTGGATAGGTATTGTTGCCTGCCTTAGCTCTATAACATTTTCTTCCTCGCCGGTTGAGAGATTTACAAGGGGTATCTCCTTATTCTTGTAACCTATATATGTTACCTCTATATAAGGATTTTCCACCTTAACATCTATTTTGAGAATAAATTCCCCGTCGAGGTTCGACACTGTTGCCACATTTGTGCCTTTCAGGGCAATGGTTGCAAATATCAGGGGGTCACCTGTTTCGTTATCCACTATTTTGCCCCTGATGGTAGTGAAAGATTGTTGATCCTGGTCAGATATTTCAGCTTTACCTTCTGCATTGGCACTGAAAGAAGAAATAATACCAAGGATCAAGGCAATCATTGTAATATTGATAAATCTTTTCATGGCTTTTAATTTTTGTTAAACATTTTAATGAACTGCTATTATTCGTTTCTCACTTATATGACCGTAAGCATTGCTTTTACCCTATATATAATTAATAGCTTACTGCCACACTCACTGTATAACAAGATAGATAACTATTATGTTTTATAATAATATTAATGGATAAGCCCGACCTTTTACCGGGCGAGGAAGAGTGCCTTTATATGCTTACCGGTATTTTTACGGGGGAAGGGTTTTACACAGTCATTATATCTGATTCTTTTGCCTCAACTATCTCGTCAACTTTTTTGACGTATTCATCGGTCAGTTCCTGAACATCATTCTCTGCATCTTTTTCTGCATCTTCTGAGAGGCCTTCTTGAAGGAGTTTCTTAAGTTCGTCATTGGCCCACTTACGTGAATTACGTATACTTATTCTGGCTGATTCTCCTTCGTTTTTAACCATTTTAACAAGCTGTGACCTTCTTTCTTCAGTAAGAGGTGGAACGTTAATCCTGATAACTTCACCATTATTAATGGGTGTAAGACCGATGTTGGCAGCCAGGATAGCTTTTTCTATCGGGCCAAGCATTGTTTTTTCCCAGGGTTGTATGATTATTGATTTGGCATCGGGGGTATTAATATTCGACACCTGGTTGAGAGGTGTATTAACACCATAATAATCGACTTTAATATCGTTCAGCAGTGAGGGTGTTGCTTTGCCAGCCCTTAGTTTTGACAGCTCGGTTTCAAGGTGCTTGATGGCTCCTTTCATCCTGTCAATTGTTTCTTCCATTATGATTTCTATCTCTTCATTCATACCGGTAGTTTTAAGATTATAACGGTTTGCCAGTTAGCAAATTTAAAAAAAATCTGTAAAAACCTAATTTTAGCCCTTGTATACCAGTGTTCCCACTTTTTGTCCCCTGACCACCTTTGAAAGATTACCCGCAATATTCATGTTAAATACAACTATTGGTATATTGTTTTCACGGCACATGGTGAAGGCAGTTTGATCCATTACCCTGAGTTGCCTGGAGATTACTTCATCGAAAGAAATATGATCAAATTTACGGGTCTCAGCTGACTTTTCAGGATCATCGGAATACACACCATCAACCCGGGTTCCTTTAAGCAGTGCATCACAACCGGTTTCCACAGCCCTGAGTGCTGCTGCGGTATCTGTTGTGAAGAAGGGGTTACCCGTACCTCCGGCAAGAATACATACACTTCCTTTTTTCATATTATTTACCACTGTATCCCTGTTATACAATTCTCCCACAGGCTCCATCCTGATTGAAGTGTATACCCTCGCACTGCAGTTCAATGATTGTAATTCACTTTCGAGAGCAAGACTGTTTATTACAGTTGCCAGCATCCCCATCTGGTCACCTTTGAGCCTGTCAAAACCTTGCTTTGTACCTTTTATACCCCTGAATATATTACCACCACCTATTACTATACCTATTTCTGTTCCTGAATCGAGCACCTCCTTTATCTGCCTGCAATAATATTTGAACTTATCAAGGTCAATACCGTAATTATCATTGCCCTGCAGGGATTCGCCGCTGAGCTTAAGCAGTATTCTCTTATATTTCATCTTTTGTTGAGGGTATAATTTTAAATCATGTCTTATATTGTAATTTTAACACCGGCCATACAACTGGCAAATATCAAAAATAGTAATTTTACTTATATATAAATGTAAGGTTGATGATAAGGGTAAAATGAAAAAACCGTTAACCCTAAGATTAACGGCTATCGTTATGGAAGTTTTATTACAGTCTAATCATTCAATGTATACCTTACAAAGCCGGTTACTGTGAGCTCTTTATCTGCAGATTCCAGGTATTGCCTGATAGTCTGTTTGTTATTTTTAACGAATTCCTGGTTAAGCAGGGTATTTTCCTTGAAGAATTTACCCAGTTTGCCCATGGCAATTTTTTCAAGCAGGTTATCGGGCTTACCTTCCCGGCGTGCCTGTTCTTTGCCAATCTCTATTTCCCTGTCAATATCTTCCTGCCTTACATCATCTTTATCCACAGCAATGGGATTCATTGCCGCAATCTGCATGGTAACATCCTTATAAACCTGCGTGTCAAGGCCTGATTTATTGAATCCCGCCAGTGTAGCCAGCCTGTTACCGGGATGGATATATGAGTGCACATGCTCAGCTTTAACATTATCGTAATATGATAGTTCGAGTTTTTCTCCTATAATGCCAATCTGCTCAATGATCTTATCTGCAATCGTTGCACCATCTATCTTGCTGCTTTTCAGCTCATCAAGATTTTCGGCTTTCTCTTCAAGTGCTTTATCAAGTATGTCGTTAGCCAGTTTTTCAAAGTCAGCATTTTTTGCCACGAAATCGGTTTCGCAATTAAGCACTATGAGGGCACCAAATTTTGCATCATCGGAGGTGCCTGCCAGTACCACGCCTTCACTTGCTTCACGATCGGCACGTTTGTTGGCAACAGCCTGTCCTTTCTTCCTGATTGTTTCAATTGCTTTTTCGAAATCACCTTCAGATTCCTGCAGGGCATTTTTACAGTCCATCATACCTGCACCGGTCATTTTTCTCAGTTTTGCTACATCAGCAGCACTTATTGAAACCATTTTATAATCCTTTTTTATTATTTATTAGTTTATTAATATTATTCTTTTTTCAGGTTCTGGTCATAATCATCCCCTGTTTTTCTCCTGCGCCTGGTTTTTGAATGTTCTTTTCCCTCCACATCCATTTCTTCAAATTCGTCATAATCTTCGGCTTTCACCGATCTTACTTTCTTTGCGGATGCTTTTGGTTCCTTTTGTCTTTTTTCTTTGGCATCTGCCGCCTCTTTTTCCTTTTCTGTTTTTCTTTCATTAAGGCCTTCTTCAACTGCCTTACAAAGAATATCAACAATGAGGGATATTGACTTTGATGCATCGTCGTTTGCCGGGATTGGAAAGTCAACATCATTCGGATCCGAGTTTGTATCGACCATTGCTATCACAGGTATCCCTAATTTTTTTGCTTCTCTTACTGCAATATATTCTTTGGTTATATCCACAACGAAAAGAGCGGCGGGTAACCTGGTAAGGTCGGCAATACTACCCAGCAATTTTTCCAGTTTGGCGCGCTGGCGTGTGATCTGTAATCTTTCTCTTTTCGACAGGTTATCAAAGGTGCCATCTGTTGACATTTTATCAATAGCCGACATTTTCTTTACTGCTTTCCTTATTGTAGGAAAATTAGTAAGCATGCCTCCGGGCCAACGCTCGGTTACGTATGGCATATTTACCTGTTTCACTTTTTCGGCAACTATGTCTTTTGCCTGCTTTTTGGTTGCTACAAATAAGATTTTTTTACCTGATTTTGCTATCTGCTTGATGGCTGATGATGCTTCTTCTATCTTTTGTTCTGTTTGTTCAAGGTCAATAATATGAATACCGTTACGCTCCATGAATATGTAAGGAGCCATTGCGGGATTCCATTTTCTTTTAAGATGTCCGAAATGAACACCTGCATCTAACAGTTCGTTGAAATTTGTTCTTGGCATTTTATGATTTTAAAGTTTACATTCTGTTTGTCAATTGCATAGTAGTTCGCTGTGCGAAGTCAATGCAATTTAGATACTAAACATGCATCTATATGGTTTTAACGTTTACTAAACTGGAATCTCTTTCGGGCTTTGGGTTGACCCGGCTTCTTTCTTTCCACCTCCCTGGGGTCTCTTGTGAGGAAGCCTTCAGATTTGAGGGTAGGCTTGTCCTCTTCGTTCAATTTTACCAGGGCTCTCGATATTCCTAGCCTTAAAGCTTCAGCCTGTCCTTTTGACCCCCCTCCGTTAAGGATTACCTTAATGTCGTATTTGTTGGCAACATTCAGAAGGGTGAGAGGCTGCATAACGACGTACTGAAGTGTTTTGGCAGGGAAATACACCTTGTAATCTTTATTGTTGACGGTGATCTGTCCTTTGCCTTCGGAAAGATATACCCTTGCTATGGCTGATTTCCTTCTTCCTATAGTATTGATAACTTCCATTTATAATTTTATTTTATCCAGTTCTATTTTTCTTGGTTTCTGGGCTTCATGCTCATGCTTGTCCCCTGCATATACATAAAGATTCTTAAAAATAGCCCTTCCAAGCCTGTTCTTTGGCAACATTCCCCTCACAGCGTTTTCCACAACTTTCTCGGGGTGCTTTTTAAAAACTTCGCTGACCTGGACTGATTTTTGTCCACCGGGATGTCCCGAATATCTTATATATTCTTTTACCTCCCACTTGTTTCCCGTCATTTTCACCTTATCAGCATTTATTATTATGACATTATCACCGCAATCAACATGGGGTGTAAAGTCAGGTTTATGCTTTCCGCGAATGAGCTTTGCCACCTTTGATGCCAGGCGACCCAGAATTTCACCATCAGCATCTACCAGGAGCCACTCCTTATTCACTGTTGCCTTGTTAGCCGAAATGGTCTTGTAGCTATTGGTATTCACGTCCTTTTGTTTTATTCTTTACTATTATATTTTCCTAATATCCTGTATTTTCGGGTGTGCAAAAGTACAATATTTTTTAATAAAAAAGAATAATCCGCAGATTAAATTGGGTCATATCTGTTTTATATGCAAAAAAAGCAGTATTGAGTAATGTAGTCTTTCATGGTTTTTATATTTTCTTAATCTTTGGATATAGAAAATAAAGAAAACATTATGTATAATGGTACGCGGTTAAAAAGGGATTTTTTTACCAGGGATGTTCTGGAAGTGGCTCCCTCTTTACCTGGTAAGTTATTATGTGTAAGTGGTAAGGATGGTATTACAGGTAGACATATGATAACGGAGGTTGAGGCTTACCGGGGTGAAGAGGATAAAGCATGTCATGTGAGCAGGGGCAGGACCTCAAGGAATGAAATTATGTATCAGAGGGGAGGGTTAATATATATGTATTTTATATATGGTATGTACTGGATGCTCAATCTTGTAACGTCAGAAAAAGAAATACCCCAGGCTGTTTTGATAAGAGGCATCAAGGGTTTTAACGGCCCGGGCAAGCTGACCAGGCATCTTAACTTAGATGGCTCATTTTATGGAGAAGATGTATGTAAATCGGAAAGGATTTGGCTTGAAGATCAAGGGATAAAAGTGGAGGTGGCACAGGGAAAACGGATAGGGATTGACTATGCCGGCTCGTACTGGAGAGATATTGAGTGGAGATATTATGTCAGGTAATGGCTTTTCGATATATTTACAATTAATTTCATTCAAATAAGTCCCATCAGGTAATGAGTGATTACAATCTCTATTTCAGAAAAATAAACAATATCACGGGCTGGGTGATTTTCCTGATCTCACTTGTTGTTTACACCTTTACCATGGAACCCACTGTCAGTTTCTGGGATTGCGGTGAGTTTATTCTTTCAGCCTGGAAACTACAGGTTGGTCATCCCCCCGGTGCACCTTTCTTCCTTTTGCTGGGCCGTTTTTTCTCATTATTCAGTTTTGGCAATGAGTCAAATGCGGCCATGATGATTAATTTTCTTTCTGCTATGGCCAGTGCATTTACGATCATGTTTCTTTTCTGGACAATCACACACCTGGTAAGGAAAGTATTGCTCAATGGAGAAAATAAATCATTTGTGGGGATAGCTACTGTAATGGCCAGTGGTGTGATCGGAGCACTTACCTGTACTTTCTGTGACACTTTCTGGTTCTCTGCTGTTGAGGGTGAAGTATATGCCACCTCTTCCCTGTTCACTGCCTTAGCATTCTGGGCCATCCTCAAGTGGGAAGATGAAAAGGAGGGACGGCTTAAAGGCAGGTGGCTGGTGTTGATAGCATACCTGATGGGATTATCTATAGGTGTCCATCTGCTTAACCTGCTTACCTTACCGGCTATTGTACTGGTATATTATTTCAATACTTACAAGGCGACTGCCAGAGGTGCAATAAAAGCATTACTGGCAGCATTTGCCATACTGGGCTTTCTTGTATTTATACTGTTGCCCTATACAGTAAAAGTTGCAGGCTGGTTTGAACTTTTATTTGTAAACGGCCTGAGCCTTCCTTTTAACTCTGGACTTTATTTTTATGTAGTGCTTCTTATAGCTGTGCTTATATGGAGTATAAACTACTCAATAAGAAACTACAAGGTTTTACTCAATTACGTAGTAACAATACTGGCAGTTATATTACTCGGCTATTCATCATATGCACTCATACCTATCAGGGCTAGTGCCCGTCCCCCTATGAATCAGAATGATCCTTCAGATGTATTCTCAATGATATATTATATAAACAGGGAACAGTATGGCAGCACTCCTTTGCTGACAGGCAATTATTATACCGCACCGGTTACTGATATTAAAAAGAAAACCGGGGGCTACCTTAAAGAAGATGGCCGGTATGTTCCGTATAAAAAGAACGAATATGTTTTTGACGACCGTTTTACCACCCTCTTCCCACGGATGTGGAGTCCCGAGGACAGGCATCGTTCCGAATATGAATACTGGGGCAGGGTCGAAGGGAATAAGGTCAGAATGAACACCTCGGGCGGTCGCCAGGAATTTGTTGTACCGACCTTTGCGGAAAACCTCAGTTTCTTTTTCAGTTACCAGCTAGGGTACATGTATGGACGTTATTTTATGTGGAATTTTGTTGGAAGGCAGAACGACATACAGGGTAATGGCAATGTAATACATGGTAACTGGATCAGCGGAATTGATCCAATAGATGATTCCAGGCTTTGTGACCAGGATACTTTGCCCGATGAGCTGAAAAATAACCCGGCCAGGAATACTTATTACTTCCTGCCACTAATTCTTGGGCTGCTGGGTATGGCCTGGCAGTACAAAAGAGACCGTAAAGGTTTCTGGGTTATCACCGTTCTTTTTATTATGACAGGCATGGCCATAGTGGTGTATCTCAACCAGTATCCCCTGCAACCCCGGGAGAGGGATTATGCATATGCAGGTTCATTTTACGCCTTTTCGATATGGGTGGGCATGGGCTTATGCTTTCTGGTGGATAAGCTGGGGAAGATTATATCTCATAAGATAATATTGCCCGTGGCTTTCATTATTTGCCTTGCGGCGGTACCTGCTCTTATGGCAGTTCAGAACTGGGATGATCATGACCGTTCAGGACGGTATACTGCCAGGGATATAGGTAGCAATTACCTGAACAGTTGTGATGAGAATGCTGTACTACTGACATATGGCGATAATGATTCATTCCCAGTATGGTATGCACAGGATGTAGAGGGTATCAGAACCGACGTACGGGTGGCAAACCTGAGTTATCTGTCTGCCGGCTGGTATATTGATATGATGCGGCAGAAAGCATATGAATCTGAACCGGTAAAGTTTACTCTTGGTCCGGAAAAATACAGGCCGGGGAAAAGGGAACAGCTACCCGTTACTGACAGGATAAACAGGCCTTATGATATTATTGAACTGATAAAATTTGCGGGCTCGGATGAAAGACAAAGTAAGATCGACTTCTCGGGCAGAGGTGACTATTATAATTACATTCCTTCGAGCAACTTCCTTGTACCTGTTGACTCAGCCAGGGTAATATCAAACGGGACAGTGAAGGAGTATCAGGCAGAAAGGTTGCTTAATAATGTGATATGGCATTATGACGACAGGGAAATGTATAAAAATAACCTGGCAGTAATGGATATGTTTGGCACCAGTAAGTGGGGAAGGCCATTTTATTTTGCCAGCACGGTTCCGCCATCAAACTATATGGGACTGAGTGATTACTTCCAGCTTGAGGGCCTGGCTTACAGGATAGTGCCTCTGGATTCCACGGGTACACGCACACAGGATATAGGATATATCGATACGCGGCAGATGTATGAGAACGTGATGAACAGATTTAAATGGGGCAATGCTTCTGATCCGGATGTTTACCTTGATGAGAACAACAGGCGTATGTTCAGTAACTTCAGGAGAATGTTCGGCATGTTAGCGCAAGGTCTTATTGAAGAGGGTGACACACTGAAAGCAAAAGAAGTATTATATAAAAGCCTGGAAGAAATACCCGCATCTAAAATTGAACATGACTACTATTCCATTAATCTTTTCAATGGATTTTTCAGGGTGGGAGAAAAAGAACAGGCTATGGGAATAGCTGTTGATATAATCAATAATGCCAGGGCATATCTTGAGATGGTGCTTCAACTGGAGGATGCAAGAAGATACGACCTTGATTACGTAATTGGTTTAAATATGCAGGCACTCATCAGCCTTTATAACATGTCTGCCTCAATGGGCATAACTGACCTGATGGATCTCATAGAACAGGATATTGACCGCTACTATAATGAACTATTTATGAGACCTTCATGATGCCAAGATTTTTCAGATTTCCCGGCCTGATGCGATTATTTTACAGGGATGCCATTTACAGGATCAAAGGGACGGACAGGAAAATATATCTCACATTCGACGACGGCCCGTCTGAAAAAGGTACCGGGGAAATAATAGATGTGCTTAAACGGAATGATGTGGTGAAAGCAGTATTTTTTTGTACGGGCTCAAATATCCATAAGTATCCTTGTTCAGCATCGATGATAAAAAATAGTGGTTACTCAATGGCGAATCATGGTTATCTTCACCTGGATGGCTGGAAAAGCAAGCGAAGCGAGTACGTTGATAACTGCATGAAGGGATCGGAATTCAGCGGATCAATGTTTTACAGGCCGCCATACGGGCACCTCACGATACCTCAGTATATGGATTTAAGGGGGAAAATGAAAATTGTTTTCTGGGACCTCTTATTATATGATTTCAACACAAACCTGCAAGCGGAATATATACTGAGGAAATCTGAAAAACTCGTTCGCCCGGGATCTGTTATTGTATTGCACGATAAAGAGGACATGTATGCACCGAGGGTACTTGACGGGCTGATAAGCTTGTGTATAAATAGAGAATATGAATTTGGAGATCTGACGAAAGATTTGTAACATTTTGTCATCCTGACCCCGAGGACTCGGGGTCAGGATGACAGGAGCTTCGCTCAGAGTGACAGGAGAATTTTTTTTCTTCACCGTATATGCTATTTTTGAGAAATTTATTGAATTCCAGATAATATGAATATTCTTATACTTGGTTCGGGAGGGAGAGAGCATACCCTCTCATGGAAAATATCTCGGAGTGACAATGTTAATAAAGTTTATATTGCCCCCGGTAATGCAGGTACGGCTCTTGAAGGTGAAAATGTAAATCTTGATGCCGGTAATTTTGAATCTGTTGCTGAATTTGCTCTTGAGAACAAAATAGAGATGATAATTGTGGGCCCCGAAGCACCTCTCGTGAGGGGGATACATGATTTTTTCCTTGAAAATGAAAAATACCGGCATATACCCGTAATTGGACCTCAAAAAAGAGGGGCAATGCTGGAGGGAAGCAAGGATTTTGCAAAAGGATTCATGAAGAAGTACAGTATTCCCACGGCAGCTTACCGGAGTTTTAACAAAGAAGGTTTTGATGATGCCTGCGAGTTCCTCAAGACGATGAAAGGGCCATATGTTTTAAAAGCTGATGGGCTTGCTGCGGGGAAGGGAGTAGTGATACTCGATGATTATGATGAAGCTGTAAAGGAACTTGACAGGATGTTCTCAGGTAAATTCGGTGAAGCGGGGAACATTGTGGTAATAGAAGAATTTCTTAAGGGTATAGAATTATCTGTGTTTATTGTTACCGACGGAGATGATTATAAGATACTGCCGGAAGCCAAGGATTATAAAAGGGTGGGTGAAAAAGATACTGGTCTGAATACAGGTGGTATGGGTGCTGTTTCACCGGTACCTTTTGCAGATGATATCTTTCTCAAGAGGGTTGAGAAGAGAATTATTAAGCCTACGGTATCAGGATTGAAAAGAGAAGGTATAAAGTATAAAGGCTTTATTTATTTTGGGCTGATGAATGTGGATGGGAACCCCTATGTTGTTGAGTATAACGTACGTATGGGTGATCCTGAGGCCGAGGTGGTGATACCAAGGATAAAGAGTGATTTTATGGACTTAATGCTTGGTGTTGCTCACGGTAACCTGGGGGAAAAGAAACTTGAAATATCAGCAGATACCGTTACCACTGTAATGCTTGTGTCGGGAGGGTATCCTGGTTCATATGAGAAAGGGAAGGAAATATTGAATATTGATAAAACCCGGGATAGTATTATTTTCCAGGCAGGTACAAAAATGGATGGCCGCAGATTGCTGACTTCCGGGGGCAGGGTTCTTGCCATAAGCTCTTACGGGGCCGATTTAAATGAGGCATTGAAAAAATCATACAGCAATGCGGAAATAATTGATTTCGAGGGTAAATATTTCAGGAAAGATATCGGATTTGACTTATAGTATATAATATGCTGTTAAGAATTTACAGGGGAGTTGGTCCAGGGACGATCATGGTTATAGTAATAAGCCTTGTGCTGGTATGGTTGCAGGCACTGTTGCATCCTGTTGAACCATCATTATACCATCACGTTAATCCGGCTCCTCTGTATTCTTTAATTTTGGCCCTTTTTAAGGGAAAAGCTTTAGCCGGTATAATTTTTTCCATGGTTATGGTCCTTTTAACAGCCATCTACCTGGTTAATTTCAATACCCGTTTGTTTTTTATTAATGAAAGAACATTCCTGCCCGCTTCCCTGTATGTTCTTCTGAGCGGGTACATATATAGCAACCAGGTTCTCAACCCGGTATTGCCTGCCTCTATTCTTCTTCTTTTATCTATTAACAGAATAATTGTGTCTTACAGGAAACCCGGAATAGCCTATAATCTTTTTGATGCTTCCCTGTTAATCGGGATCGCTGCCTTGATTTATACTAATATTGTTTGGTTTTATCTGCTGATAATTATAGGAATTGGCTTGTTCCGGTCTGTTAATCTGAGGGAGATATTAATTTCTCTGGTGGGATTAATCACCCCCTTTATAATTCTATACTCCCTTTATTACTTTATGGGCCGTGACATCACATGGTTAAATCATTTTTTCATTGGCAGCATAATAACTGATGTACGCGATTTCTACTGGTCGCCTGAATTTATAATAATATCATCTATTAATGCATTCATTTTCATAGTGGCCTTATTACATCTGTGGAGCGTCTTCAATACCAAGAAGGTAAGGTCCAGGAAAATATTTTCACTTTTTACCTGGATGTTAATAATCACCGTACTTATCTATCTTATAATACCGTCAGCATCCGTGGAGATGATGTATGTATTTCTCATTCCGCTTGTTTATTTCCTGACTCATTACCTTGTTATGATGAGGAATAAAAAAATAGCAAATTATTTATTTGCTATTATTTTTCTGTCAGTATTATTTATGCAATTAAGCAGGGCAATAATTATTTAAGTAGTGATACAATGCCCACTCCCAATCCTTTCTTCCCGTCTTTAAACGAATACCAGATAGTATAAAGTCCTGTTTTATTACATGAAAATTCCACGGAGGAATACACTTTGCCGTTTCTTTTGTTTATGGAACCTGTAATAAGTTCATTTGCATCATATAATTCAATTGTCAGTTCACCCTCGAAATCTTCTGCATTACACTGAGTAAACAGGTATGTTTGTTTCTTCATGAGGTATATATTCTCTTTATGAACGGGAATATTGTCCTGGTTGCTTGCTTCCGGTAATTTAATAACAAAATCTTTAAGATAAGTGGTATTCCCGCCTATGCTAAGAGCACAATCACTAACCATCTGTTGATGATCCTGGGCATTAAGTGAGAAAGAAGCCATTAATAAGGTAATAAAAACGATTGTTGTCCTTTTCATATCCAGGGCTTAAAGTGATACTATTTTATTTCTGATCTCTTCTGTCTTCTGTATTATACCCTGCAGCACTTCATCACTGAATATTACAGTGCTTTCTTCGTTTTGCACAACGATGAGCCTTCCATCTTTTTCAACTGTTTCAGGCTCGCCAGGGGTGTAAGTTATATCGACATCTGAATACTTCCGCTTTAAATGCTCAAGGTCATTGTAAAGATCGCTGTATTCATCACTGGTCTCATTATAGGGTAGGAGTAGCATCAGCAGGTCATTGAGTATGATCTTTTGTTCACCTATCCGGTTTTTCAGATCTTTGTGGGGATAATCTTTTACGATCTCGCATGCGAGGTATTGTGCTTCCAGCCATACACCTGTTATCATGAGAGCCGACAGATAGCCCCGGTCGTTATCCCTCAGGTATTTATCAATCTGATTATATGAGCGAACTGAAAGAAAAAGAAGTGAATCAATATTACTTCTGTTTATGGCAAGGTTTTTAAGAGTCTCGAAATCAAAAAATTGACCAACCCGTAAGTCTTCTGCAAGCTTATTTATGGTGGAGAGTGTTTCAACCGCATTGCCTGTCTTTTCATATATATTAAGGTACCCAAGGTCAGCACCGTAGATACCCAGGCGAAGTGCCTTCTGAAAATTGGTGCTAAGGGTTCCTGCTTCCTCGATTGAGGCCAGGTACTCAGCAGTAAAAGGTACTTCCAGGTCAAGGAGCAGGCTGGCCATTTCAACAGGTGAGCCGATATTCTGGACAATATCGTCTATAGCTTCCTGGCTTAATTTTTCAGCCTCCTGAACAGGGATAGAATCAGATTCAGGAAAGATAAATTCTGATTCTTTTTTACCGGTGTTCTTACAGGAGAAAGCAAGAACCAGAATTATCATAATTGTAAAAACGGAGAGAACTTTTTTCATATTAGGACATTATTGACTTTATTATACAAAAGTAAAAAAATAATAATATTAACGAAGTTACTTTACCAAATGATTATTTTTTTTGAAAAAGAATTGACTATTCGCTCTAATATATTGTAATATAAAAAAACATACAATACCAATGACATAAGCCATATAAATATCATATTAAAGGTATAGGTGTCAAACCTTAAGCCCATCGATACTTTGGTGGGAGCAAAGAAATGACTCCTGAAAGCCGGGAATCCATCACCTGTGGGATCACGGTATATCGGGTCAAAATTTTGAACAAGACTGTTCCTGTACTCCAGTATTTTATTTTTTTCATATATTTTCCTGACGATCTCTTCAAGCCGGTCATTATGATACTGGTTATATAATTCATCAAGCCTTTCCCGGTTGGCACTTATGAATTTATCTTTCCTGATATCCGCAGAATTACTCATTCTTATGAATATCCTGTTTACTGAGTCAATATATTCATATAGTTTTTCAGCGACCAGATGATCAAAATCAGAATAATTGATTTTATCCAGTTCTGCAAATTTATATAGATTATCATTTTGTGAGAGTTCGGAGATTTCATTACTCAACAGAGGCAGTTTGGATGGATTTTCCTCGGTCAGTTGTCCCCTTCTGTAGTGTAAAACTGTTGTGTTCAGGGCATTTTCCAGCTCAGGCAAACGGAATATGGAATTGTAATCAGCCACACTGATTGTTTTATTGATGTCGTATACCAGCATGTCATATTTATTATCTTTGAATTGAGTAACCATCAGGGCTTCATATGTCCATTTGGTCGGCATTATTTCAGCTATCCAGGGAACCTTATCAACACTACTCACATTACGGTTCAGTTTATCAAAGGGGAACATTGCACCGCTGAGAACCATCATTGGTATCATAAGGATTGGTACTACAATGTATATGGTGATTACAGAATTAAAAGCGTCCGAGACATTGAGACCCAGGATATTTGCAAATGTTGCGGTGGTAAAAAAAGCAAACCAGTACTGAAAGTAAAGCTCTTTTATTCCCAGTAATGGATTCGCCACAATGAGAAACAATAGTGCTTGTATGGCTGATATTGAAAATAAGATAAGGACTTTTGCGGCAAGATAACTACCCTTGCTCAGGTTGAGGAATTGTTCCCTGTGGCGTATCCTTTTATCTTTAAAAATTTCCTCTGCACTTGTTATGAGGCCGAGAAAAAGAGCAACAATAAGGCAAACAAATATATATATCGGGATATTCTCGTTTTCCCTGAAAATATAGACACTTGAGCCCGGATCAGCTATATATCTTATGATGTATGATAATATAAATCCCAGAACCGGGGCTTCGAGCAGGGTGAGGAGCAAATACTGGTGGTTAGATAGTTTGCTGCCCAGGTCTCTGCGTATAAAGATCTGAAATTGTTTTAAAAGGTTTGGCCTTTTAAGATTTGACCTGGGTCTGGTTTTTATCTCACGTAATGGAAGAGAAGTGTGTGATTCATTGTATTTCTCAGCCCAGTCAGAGGCCGAACGTTTTCTAACACCGGTATACCTCCCGTATTCATCTACTACTTCTGTTTCAATGATATTAAAAATAGCCTCAGGGTTTATGTTACCACAGGTTGGGCATTCACCTATATGACTTTCTATTTGTTCATCGACTCTTTTAAAATATATAAGAGCCTCTATTGGATTTCCATAGTAAATCATCTCACCACCTTCGTCAAGAATTATTATCCTGTCAAAAATCTTATATATTTCTGAAGATGGTTGGTGTATTGATGTAAATACCAGTTTGCCTTTTAAGGTCATTTCTCTCAATAGGGCCATAACATTATCAGAATCCCTGGAGGATAATCCGGTTGTGGGTTCATCGACAAAGAATATTGATGGTTCACGAATTAGTTCCAGTGCTATGTTCAATCTTTTCCTCTGACCACCACTGATTATCTTTTTGAGTGTTGAGCCTACTTTAAGATCCCTTTTATTGTATAGACCAAGGGACCTGAGCATCCTGTCTACCTTCAGTGTTATTTCTTCACTGTCCAGGTCATTAAAACAAAGGGATGTTGTATAATAAAGGTTTTCGAAGACTGTGAGATCTTCCATGAGCATGTCATCCTGGGGCACGTAGCCAATTATGCCATCCGGTATGCGTGACTTATTATTAAGATCAATACCATTTATTTTTACTGAGCCCCTTGAAGGTTCATTAATCCCGATGAGAAGGTTGAGGAGAGTAGTTTTTCCTGCTCCACTGCCTCCCATAATGCCAATAAGATTACCCTCCCTCTCGGCGATGTTGATATTATTAACCCCGGTTTGACCTCCTGGAAATTTATAAACCAGGTTTTCAGCTACCAGGCTGATCTTGTTGAATGACTTTCTCGATAAATAATGGGATGATATATCGCTGTAATATACAGGCTGGCCATGTTGGTACCTCAATGAGCTTCCCTTGGCCAGTGTATATATTTTCCCTGCATCAATGGGCAGGCCGTTAAGGTATAGCTGATTATCAGAATAATGCTTAACAAAATAAAGATCCACACTACTTATCCACAGTATAACAAAAAAATTAGTTTCTGTTCTTTCTTTCCCCAAATCGGTACCGCGGTCCGGGGATCGTGCAGGATTCTTAAGGACCAGTAATGAACTATCCCGGGGGTCCTCATCGGTAGCATGTTTAATAAAACGTTCTATGCTTCTGAATTCTTCCGGCAATACTCTGAATACTTCTGCTACCGTATTAATAATATTCATTCTCTGAGGGGTGAACCTTTTATCGGCATTTACCAGTTCATAAAGTCGCATTACCACAACCACTTTCTGAGATTGGTTGAGAGTGCGGTTAATCTGCCTGCAGATATTGAATATCTTAACAGAGTCTTTTACAGAAGGTGGTTTATTTTCAACATTAGGAGTATGGTCCATTAATGGACCGGCATTACTGTCGAAAAGCTTGAGATATTCATTTACCGATTCATGGCTGAGTTGCTTCTCAAGAAAATTCACAACATATTCCCTTTCGCTTGACAGCATTCCTCCATCCTGCTTGATGATCAGGGCAAAAAGTTGCATCAGCGCTTTCAGGATCTCTTCACTCATATAGGCGGATGTTGTGAATCCCTATGGATTCTTAAAAGTAATTAATAATTATTACCAGTCAATAAATTTACGCTCATTATATTCTCAAAGAAATATTAAATATGTTCTTTATGTAATTTATTTCTCTTTTACCAGCTTTTCCTCTTCTTTTTTCTCCATATAAGTTTTGCCCTTTTTTATCCAATCCTTAGCAGGTTCACCAAGTAAATGATGATCAATAAACTGCTTTACCTTCATGGAATAATCCAACATATTTTCTTCTTTTCTCAAACCATGGTTTTCTCCCTCATAAACGAGCATAATATAGGGTTTTTCCATCCTGCGCATAGTGGTGTACATTTCTATGCCCTGGTGCCAGTCAACCGCTCCGTCCTGGTTGCCAAAAGTAATAAGAAGGGGAGTAGTAATATTGGCGGCATTGAACATTGGTGAATTGTCCATATATTCATCCATTATTACCCACCATGGTTCTCTTAACCTGCCCTGAGACGTTTCAAAGATTGCCTGGTTGGGTGAACCTGTATTCCAATATATCTCATTATACATGCTTATCATATCTATCAGCGGGGCACCGGCAATTGCTGCTGCAAACAGGTCGGTCTGTGTAATTATGAAGCTGGTCTGGTAAGCTCCCCAGCTATGACCCATAAGGGCTATCTTTTCTTTGTCAATCATTTCCGTTTCAATTACTTTTTCAACGGCGGGCACAACACAGTCAACTGCCGACTCACCGGGCTGATTTGTTTTATATATTATATCCGGCTGGAAAACAAAGAAACCATCTGTTGTGTAATTAGTAGTATTGTAAGCACTTTTCGGGCTGGGGCTCACATACCTGTGTACGCCGGTAGATCTTATCTCGTAAATGTAGACTATCATTGGGTATTTTTTGCCTTTCTCATAATTGGCAGGGTAGTACAATCCACCCTGGAGCTCTTCGCCATCCATGTTCTTATAATCAATGAGTTCGCTTTTCCCCCAGTAATAGTCAGACTGTTGGGGATTGGTATTCGTGATCTGTTTTTTCTTTCTGAATTTGCTGCTTGTCAAGAAAAGATCAGGAGAATCGGAATAGCTCTCGCACCGATATACAAGTTTATCAGCGGATTTGGCTTTTCTAAGTCCTGAAATATAATAATCATCATAGATAAGTTTATGTATTTTGCCTTCAGGGCTTATTCGATAAAGACCGCTTTTCTTTGTTTTATCACCTCTCGCAAAAATGTACAGATCCTTATCATGTTCAAAAAAATTATTTTCATAGTCAAGTCTTAAGGTTCTGAATATAATCTTATCTTCCCGCCCGTCAGTAAGCTTTTCCACTTCTGCAGTAAGTGGTGATACCTTCCACACATCATATTCATCGTAAATGAGCACATGGCTGTCATCTTCGTACCATCCTCCGGAGCCGAAGGGGGGCTTTACTTCCCTTGGACTGTCATCTCTTGTATCCCAGAGCTCAGTTTCAATTGAAGAACTTATTACCCTGTTTTCTTTTTCCTTAATATCGTACACCCACCAGTTTTTATCTTTAAAATACGGAATATATTTACCATCTGGCGACGAGTTACCGAGCCGCGTAAAGTTCTCAATAATAAGTTTCTTTTCCCCGGTGGAGGCATTTACAATATAGTGGTCATAGTGATCCAGTCTGAAAGCAGGGCGATAAGGAAGATTTGTTCTTATGACTACATTCTTACCGTCGGCCGTGATATTATATTCCCTGAATTCATCGTTGCTTACCCTGTACACTTTGTCATTGTCCAGGTTCCATGAACAGAGGTATACAAAATCTTTTTCAGATCTTTCGTATCTTTTTTCCTGTTCGGGTTGGATTGGATCATCTTTCCAATGCCAGATATCCATATCGGGTATTTTTTCCTCCTTTTTATCCTTGCCTTTTTCTTTCTTTTCTTTCTTTTCTTTCTTTTCTTTCTGTTCTTTCTTATGCCAGTCATAAACACCGAAATACAGTATCTCCATATCTTTGGAGAACCTGGGGGAGAACGTTTCTCTTATCCTCATATTTTCAGGTATAGCATCAATATCTTCGGGGTTTATTTTTTTGATCTCAGGTTCGCCGTAGATATCGCGTACGGCAAATACAATATGATTTTCCTCGACATAGCCGGTATCCTTAAATGACTTGAGAAAGCCAAAGGCTTCACCTTCTTTTTCCCATGCCAGCTTTGTGTAAGTACTTGTGTCAGTGTCAATAATCCTTATGGAATAATTATCAAGATTGAATAATTCCACTCCATTGCCTTTTTTACCTTCGGCATCGATTATATAAGCAAGCCTGTTCCCTTTCTTGTTCAGGGTATACTCGGCCACATTGCCTATATTTTTCAGTGTGCCCTCTTCAAGATTGTAGATGTAGAGGTCTGCCCGTTTTGTTTTCTCATCGGCATATCCTCCCATAATGAGGTGTTTACTATCTTTACTAAGGGTGAATTTTTGTATATCGTCGAATATTCGTTTTGTGCCTTCTTCGAGGTTAAGAAGTACGAGTTTATTTTGTATTTTCTTTTTCTGCTCTTTCATTTTTTCTGTTTCCTCCTTGCTATATCCTTTCCTGGCTGCCAGCCAATGTGAATCTTCGGAAAAAGATGGCGCAGAACAAAGGCCAAGCTTGTATTCAGTTTCCTTATCTGAGGAAATTACAAACAGGGTATCATTTCCTTCTACAGGTGATATTGTATATGAAATCCAGTTACCATCATCAGAGATTGTATAGGAACCCAGGTTTTGCCATTGATCATAGTCTTCACGTGTGAGGTTTTTCTTCTGGGCGTCGAGCAGAGAAGATGCAACAACAACCAGCATCAAGAGGGTTAAAATTTTTTTCATGCTATTTATATTTACTAAGTGATTTATTTATGAGGCGTATAAATATAATAAAACCTATCATTAGTTTCTATAATAGTATGCGTCAATGCCAGAATGTTGGATTTATATCAGAAGTTTTACCGAAGGCTGCCCCCTGCTCCCTGCCCCCTGCTCCCTGCTATAAGAATCCAGATATATAAAAAAGTAATCTTAAATTACCTCCAAAAACCCGGTTAACCGTATATCAGCTGACGAGGCTCCAATCATTAGGTTGATCCTTCCTTTTTCCAGAACGAAGGCATGTTTATCTTCGTCCCAGTAACGCAGTTCATCCGCTTTGAGAGGAATTGTAATCTTCATACTTTCACCGGCCGGGATATGCATTCTCTTGAATCCCTTTAAAGCCTTGATTGGCCTTTTAACTTTTGAATCAGGGAAGCTTACGTAAAGTTGAACTACTTCATCACTGTTAACTGAACCGGTGTTTTTTACAGTGAGAGAAACATTTACAACATCTCCGTCCTTTATTGTTCCCTTTTCAAGGATAAGGTCAGAGTACTCAAATGAAGTGTAGCTCAGTCCATGGCCGAAGGGGAAGAGAGGTTCATGATTGTCGTACATATATGTGCGGCCATAGCGGATATTGTAATCAAGTATTGGGAGCAGATGATCTATTGAGGCTGACCACGTTTGTACCAGCCGGCCGGCAGGACTTACTTCACCGAAGAGTACATCGGCTACTCCGTTTCCCAACTCCTGGCTCGATTGTGTAACGTGTAGAATAGCCGGCACATTTTCTTTGGACCAGTTAATGGCATATGGAAAGCTGGAAACCAGTACAAGCACCGTGTTAGGGTTAGCATCCTTAACCAGTTTCACCAGGTCTTCCTGTTCTAGTGATATTGCCTGCCGGTCCACTTCTTCCCGCCCGTCACTGTAAACATAATTCTGGCCCCATCCCAGTCCATAGCTCAGGGGATGGTTACCGATGCATACAATGGCCACATCAGATTCACCGGCTGCTACGACGGCCGAATCGGCCTTGTTGCTTGCTGCAAACCTTAATTCAATGTTTTTACCAACTGCATTCCTGATTCCATCCAGCACTGACACCCGGTATGGTGGTGTTCCTGAGTACCAATCTGATACAACAAGGTCAGCACTTGGACCTATGACTGCAACGGATTGTATTTCATCTTTGTTAATGGGTAGCAGGCCGTCGTTTTTCAATAGTACTATGGACTTAACAGTGGCCTCTCTTGCCAGGTCTTTGGCTTCCTGCTTTGTCCACGGTTTAACATTCTCTTTAATTCCGATGCTGTCGTAAGGATTTTCCGGGTTCTTATCCAGGAGGCCAAGCCTCAGCATAACTCTGAGATTGCCCCTGACGGCTTCATCTATCTCTTCTTCAGTAACAAGATCTTTATTGAGGGCCTCACGTAGTGCTGATTTATAGTTGTCCAGGAATACTGTTATTCCAGCCTTAATACATGCTGCTGCAGCTTCCGGGAAGTCGTCATAATATTTATGTGAGTTTACAAGGTGGGTGAAGGCTCCACCATCTGTACATATAATACCGTCCTGTCCCCATTCGTCCACCGCAATATCTTCCAACATGGGATGCACCGTGCAGGGTATTCCGTTATACTTGTTATAGGCAGCCATGAATGCCCTTGATCCACCTTCCGTCACACCTTTATAAAAAGGGTAGGAGTAATATTCACGGAAGAGGCGTTCGTCAAAATTTGATGAATTTATAAAACGGTTATTTTCGTTGCTGTTTGCCAGGAAATGCTTCATAAGAGATGCTGTTTTCCAGTATTTTGGATTATCTCCCTGCAGCCCTTTCACAAAGGCAGTCACCAGGACAGATGCCAGGTAGGCATCTTCCCCGTAGCATTCTTCAGTGCGGCCCCAGCGTATATCCCTGCCCAGGTCGGCGTTGGGAGCCAGCACTATCAGGCCGGCACTCTTATAATCTTCATTCTGGGTGAGGTAGCGTGTTTCATAGGCTTCCCATGCTGCAAGTTTCTGGTGCAATTCCGGGTTCCACATCTGTGCCAGACCATAGGCCTGGGGAAAGGTAGTTGTGGGAGCTTCTCCCTCGCCTCTGACTGCCCAGTTAGCCGGACCGCTGAGGGCAAGGCCGTGAAGTCCTTCCACAAAGCGGGTCCCCTCAACACCCAACCTGGGTATGCCCGGTAAGCGTGATGACAGGTGATTTATCTTCTCATCAAGGCTCATTAAAGAGATAAGGTTATCCAGGCGCTCTTCGTCAGGCAGATCAGTGTTCCGGAAGGAATTTTCCTGCGGGCGTGAACAGGAAAGGGCGGTAATGATTATAAAAATTATAAATAATGATTTTTTCATGGGGTATATATTTCAGGTAATTTATAAATACTAAGGTATTTATTTTACAGGGATAAATAAATTCTGTTCCAGAATTATAAATTTACTTCAATCCAATTAAACAATAATTATGGGGCATGGTTTTTGTAGTTAATTTATTGATAGAAATTGCTTTAGTGTTTGTTTTTAAGGTGTTCTTTGAATGTGGTAAGGGTTTAGTTTAGGTATCCGTGCTGGATATGGTGCCTCCCCCGAATACTCGGGGTCGGCGCCTCCTTGGGGGGTGTTCGCTTTGCTCACCGTCCCCTTACCTTCAGTCCAGAAAATAAAAACAATCACTCGCTACGTGAGCAGATTTTGTTTTCATCACGACTCTCCCGGAAGCAAGCTTCCGTCGAGCCGTAATAAAAACAAAAAACCTCCTGGCGGAGGTTGATTGTTTTTGCTTTAACGTGGAGATAAGGGGAGTCGAACCCCTGACCTCGTGACTGCCAGTCACGCACTCTAGCCAACTGAGCTATATCCCCATTGAAGTTCTGCAAAAATAATTTAAAAATTATTATATGCAAAGTAGGGTAAACAAATATTTGTTCTTTTTACATAGGTGTGATGCAGAGTATGTTAACATGGAATAGAATTGACAGAAAGGAAATAATTTTGTATATTATAAACAGTATTTCAATAAAATTTTGAAATTATTCTTTTTAATACTTAATTTTAGGCACTCAAAACGTAAAAATATGGAAATCAAGAAAAACGACAATGTAAATCTAGAGAAGCGTAAAGGTATATTCTTGCAACTGGGGCTCGTCATTGTCCTGGCGATATGCCTTATTGCTTTTGAATGGACTTCAGGAGAACAGAGAGACAGTGTTTTCGCTACTGGTACAGAGGAAGTGATTGAAGAGGAGATGATTCCAATTACCGAGATGGAACAGCAGCAACCCGAAGTTCCACCTGAAGTGCCAAAGGTGACAGATATTTTTGCAATCGTCGAAGATGATGTAAGCATCGAAAATGAAGTCTTATTTGAAGATGATGAAGCTGACTTCGATGAAGAGATTCAAATGTATGATTTTGAAATAACGGAAGAGGAAGAAGAAGAAGAGGAACAAATCTTCGTTGTTGTTGAGGATATGCCTACTTTCAGGGGCGGTGATGTGGATAAATTCCGTCAGTGGGTACAGCAAAGAATCAAATATCCCCAGATAGCAGCAGAAAATGGAATCCAGGGTAAAGTATTTCTTATGTTTGTTGTCGAGCCTGATGGTTCAGTAAGTAATGTTTCAGTTTTAAGGGGAGTTGACCCTGCACTCGACAACGAAGCAGTCAGAGTGGTTGAAAGCTCACCAAAATGGTCTCCCGGCAAACAGAGGGGAGCACCTGTAAGGGTACGCTTTTCGATTACAGTTAATTTCCAGTTACAATAAAAAAATTCATTTTATTATTTTTAAAGCTGCCCTGTTAAATGAGGCGGCTTTTTTTTTCAGGAAAATTATAATATCATATCTTTATTGCCAATAAACCAATATTCCTTAAAAATGAGAAAGGTAATTTTTTATTCAGTAATTATTTCTGTCTTCTTTGCGTCCTGTTCGTCACCAAAGAGGCAGATGGAATCAGGCAATTATGATGCAGCTATAAGCAAAGCTGTTGAAAAGATAAGAAAAGACAGGAACGATACGAAAAATATTGATATCCTGGACCAGTCTTATAAAATTGCTTTTGAACAGGATAACGAGAGAATAAGATTGTTGAAAATGGAAGGAAAACCACAGAACTGGGATGAAATATATTTGATTTATAAGAAGATGCATGACAGACAATCGATGGTAAGAACAGTATTGCCGCTGAAGTCCGGAAACCGTACTGTTGATTTTCCATACGTTGACTATATGGAAGAAATGATAACAGCGAAAAACAAGGCGGCTGATTATTATTATGCAAACGGCCTTGAATTGATGAAGAACGGAACAAAGGAAGCATATCGGCAGGCATTCGCCGAATTTTCAAGGGCAAAGGAATATGTTGGTGATTACGAAGGGATTGATAAGCTTATTGAAGAATCAAGATACATGGGTATGAGCAGGGTACTTGTGAGGGTGGAGAACCGTTCTCATATAAATTTCCCCCCTGAATTTGAAAATGACCTCCTGGCACTTGACCTGCCGAGGCTTGATAATTCATGGGTTGAATACCATACAAGGCAGATGGATGAGGATACTGATTTCGATTATATAGTCTCCGTTATTATTAAATCAATTGCAGTGTCCCCGGATAATACCTTTGAGAAAGATACATTGATCAAAAGGGAAATTGAGGATGGTTTTCAGTATGTGCTGGATGACAATGGTAACGTAATGAAAGACAGCCTTGGTAATGATATAAAAGTAAAAAAATACAAAACTGTGCAATGTGCACTGATTGAATCTGTGCAAACCAAGGAATGTATTATTGACGGCCAGGTGGAAATTGTCACCGTTAAGCCGGCGAAAGTGCTGAAAAGCGACCCCCTGTCTGCTGACTCATATTTCGAACATATCTCAGCAAGGGCAATAGGGGATGAGGAAGCATTGATGCCGGCCGAGCGCGAAAAGATTAACAGTAAGCCTGTTCCTTTCCCTTCCGACCTCGAAATGGTGATCAGATGTTCCGAGGTTCTAAAAATGGGAATACGGAACGCAATGCAAAGAAACAGGAGATTCATAATTTAAAATTTCCTCATTTGTAAATCATTATAATAAACTGCGGTCGTTTTGAATTGAATAAGTGTGTATGGGTAAAATGATTGAAACGGCAGGGCAAATCGACCGTGTTGTGCTTATTGGTGTGGTGCTTCCTCTACAGAGTGAAGACGAAACAGGTGAATACCTTGATGAACTGGCCTTTTTAACAGAAACAGCCGGCGCCATACCGGTAAGGACATTTGTACAGAAACTTAATGCACCCGATCCCAAAACCTTTGTTGGCAGAGGGAAGATTAAGGAAATTGAAATTTATATCCGTAGTAATGATATAAACCTTGCGATATTCGATGAGGAACTGAGCCCCTCCCAGCTCCGGAATATAGAAAAGATACTCAAATGCAGGATACTCGACCGTACTAATCTGATCCTCGATATCTTTGCACGCAGGGCTCGGACTGCCCATGCAAAGGTGCAGGTTGAACTGGCACAATATGAATACCTCCTGCCACGACTTACAAGAATGTGGACCCACCTGGAAAGGCAAAAGGGTGGAATAGGATTAAGAGGACCCGGTGAAACCGAGCTTGAAACAGATCGCCGTATAATACGCGATAAGATAGCCAGGCTTAAAAAGCAACTGCAGAAAATAGACAGGCAAATGACTGTTCAGCGTAAGAACAGGTCAAAAATGGTACAGGTGGCCCTGGTGGGATACACTAACGTAGGTAAATCAACCATAATGAACGTGCTCAGTAAGTCGGATATTTTTGCTGAGAATAAACTTTTTGCAACCCTCGATACCACCGTAAGAAAGGTAGTAATAGGAAACCTTCCATTTTTGCTTTCCGACACTGTGGGATTTATTAGAAAACTACCTCCTGAATTGGTTGAATCATTTAAATCGACCCTTGATGAAGTAAGGGAAGCGGATATCCTGTGTCATGTGGTCGATATATCACATTCTGGCTTTGAAGACCAGATAAGGATAGTGAATGAGACATTGCGCGATCTGAAAGTCGATAATAAAGAGATAATCATGGTATTCAATAAGATTGATGCCTTTCGGTATACCGAAAAAGATGAGGATGACCTAAGCATGAGAGAAAAAGAAAACTTCACGCTGGAAGAACTGGAGCAGAGCTGGATGTCAGATAATAAAAATGCTAAAACGGTATTTATTTCAGCAAAGGGAAAAACAAATATCGATACCTTTAAGGATCTTTTATACAACGAAGTGAAAAAGCTGCACGAGAAAATTTATCCGTATGATAAATTCTTATATTAAACTTTCCGCTATCTGGATGGCATTCGTTGCTGCACCCTTGCGGAGATTATCAGCCACTATCCACATATTCACAGCATTATCGCACGAGTAATCCTTCCTGATACGCCCGACAAATACCTCGTTTTTACCTGCAGCATCCACGGGCATGGGGTAGATATTTTTGGATGGATTATCCCTTACAATCACCCCGCTTGTTTTATTAAGCATGTCTATTATATCCGACAGCTTAGCTTCCTTTTTAAATTCCACATTAACAGATTCTGAATGACCTCCCGTAACCGGTAATCTTATTGCTGTAGCAGTTACCTGTATATTGTCATCCCCGAGAATTTTTCTTGTTTCATTAACCAGCTTCATCTCTTCGAGAGTATAACCGTTTTCATTGAAAGAATCGCAATGTGGAAGGCAATTCATAAATATTTTATGGGGATAAGCCATGTCTCCACTTACACCTTTTATCTCGTTCTCCAGTTGCTTAACGGCTTTAGTGCCTGTGCCTGTAACAGACTGGTAAGTTGATATTACGAGGCGTTTAATGCCATAAGCCCTGTACAAGGGGGCCAAAATCATTATTAATTGTACCGTGGAACAATTTGGGTTGGCTATAATCTTATGCTCCCGGCTGATTACCGCGGCATTAACTTCAGGCACTACTAGCGGTATTTCTTTATTCATTCTCCAGGCTGAAGAATTATCAATAACCGTGATGTTCTTTGCAGCAAAAACAGGGGCCCATTCCATTGATATTTTACTGCCTGCTGAAAAGAATGCTATATCAGGCCTTTTTTTAACTGCATCAGCAATGCTTATGATCTTATGCATTTCACCTTTGAAAATTACCTCCTTCCCTTCAGATCGGTGTGATGCTACAGGTATTAATTCATCAACCGGGAATTTACGTTCCTCAAGTATTGTGAGCATTGCCTGCCCCACCATACCGCTCACTCCAACCACTGCCACTTTCTTCATAAACTTTTTGTTTTTTAAAATATATTGCTGAAATTTATAAGACTAATATTGTAAAGATAGTTTTTTAGCTTCTTTCATCAATTCGCTGCATGAGAAAAATTGTATTATTATTTATTATGATACCAGGCATGGTATATGCCCAGGTTGTCAATGAGAATTTCGAGTCAGGCCTGACTGGAAATTGGTTTCAGGATCCCGCAAACAGGTGGAGTGTAGATTCGTTGCAAAATATAAGCGGTTCTTTTTCGCTCCATCATTCTTTTGATAATCCCGGGTCAGGATGTGACAGGATCGGGATAATGATAAATGGTCTTCAACCAACTGCTTCTGAAACAAGCTGGCAGTTTAAGATCAGACATTCATACAATCCTTCTTCATCAAATAACTGGTCTTTTTTCTTGATGTCTGATCAGCCTCCATCCGGCATGATAGCAGGAGGGACAACGTCAGGTTACGCCCTTGGGGTAAATCTGAGGGGTTATGATGATACACTGAGTCTGTGGAAAATTGTAAATGGTAAGGTATCAGAAGTGTTTTCAACTTTCCTGAACTGGCAAAATGATATAGGTGTCGATTCGGTAGCTTCCTTAACAGTGAAAAGAACAGTTGAAGGAACCTGGCAAGTTTTTATTGCTGATGAAACAGATATCCGGGTACTGATTGGTGAAGGTGCTGACAATGAACTGTTTTATATTGGATGGGCAGGGTTAATGTACGAATATTCCTCATCGCAGGACCGCAAGCTATGGGTTGATGATATTATCATCGAAGGACATATTGAAGTGGATGATAAGGCACCTGAGGTTGATACTGCGTATTTTTCAGGAAGTAAGACTCTGATTCTCGAATTTAATGAAGCCCTGGCCGTTGACCCTGATCCAGAAGAATGCTTGTTGATGCCGGGTAATTACATTCCAGGGAGTATTACAAAAAGCAATGAAGCCTACCTGCTTGAATTTACAACGGATCTGCCAGACAAAATATATTACACAGTGCAGGTAAATGATATTTGTGATTTATCAGCAAATTGTTGTGATATAATTATTGACAGTATCCTACTGGTAGTACCCGGCTGGAACGATATTATTATATCCGAGATAATGTTCGATCCTGATCCGCCGGTAGGATTGCCACCCTGTGAATACATCGAGCTACATAATATCTCGGGATTTGATCTCAATATTGACGGGTTTAAGCTACAGGTTGGGGATAAGAAACACATATTGAAAGGAGGGTATTTTAAGTCAGATGAATATTTGCTGCTTACCAATGAAAGTGATGTAAATTCTTTTACGGCATACGGCAGGATCTTTTACACCGAAAGTAAATTCAGCATGGCTAACACAGATGACAGGTTATTGTTAATGAGTTCTTCCGGCAATGTTATCCATGGTGTTGACTATGATGTTGATTGGTATAAAAACCAGTTGAAGAAGTACGGTGGCTGGTCTCTGGAAATGATTGATGAGCGCTATCCTTTTGCGGGAAAGACAAACTGGTCGGAATCGACTAACAGGGCAGGGGGTACCCCCGGAACAAGCAATTCAAACAATGGCTTGAACCCGGACCTTGAGAGCCCTGTAATGACCAATATCTATCCATTAACAGGTAAAGTAATACACATTGTGTTTTCTGAAACCATGAATGAGAAAGTAAGGGATGGGGATAATTGGGCTTTTAAAGATAATATTGCGGATAACATCGTTCTGGCTGATCAATTAATAAAGAGCATTGATATAGAGTTAAGAGACAGTTTAATTACCGGTAACATTTATGAAATAAGTACGCAGGGAGACATGAGCGACCAGGCCGGTAACATCCTGGTAATAAAGGATAAGAGATTTGGTCTTCCTGTTGAGACAGAAGAAGGGGATATGCTTTTCAATGAAGTATTATTTGATCCTTTACCCGGAGGGGCTGAATTTATTGAATTATTTAATCCTTCTGATAAGATTGTTGATCTATCGGACCACTTTATCGTAAGTTGTAATTCAGAAACTTCTGATACAGGGAGGATAATATGGTTGTCAGAAGAGCCCAGGTGCATGATGCCCGGCGACTATTTTGTTATAACAACTGACCGGGAAGCTTTAATCAATGCCTACAGCACATGTGACAGGGACAGGATCTATGAGCTGGGCTCCTTGCCTTCAATGCCCAATAAAGACGGCGGCCTGCTTTTATTTAACAGGAGCCTGGAATTGATAGACCAGATGAATTATTCTGAAAACATGCATTATAGCATGCTTACTATTACCAGTGGAGTATCACTTGAACGTATCGATACAGGTAAGCCGGGGACTGACAGGGATAACTGGAGGTCGGCTTCCGGAATGGCAGGATATGCCACGCCGGGTATGGAAAATTCCTGTGGTAACGCTGAAGAGATAGTCAGTGAAGAAGTTATGAGTTTTTCATCGGGGAAGATAAGCCCTGACAATGACGGATGGGAAGATTTCCTGGAAATTAATATTAGCCTGCCTGCTGAAGATAATATACTGGAAGTAAGAGTTTATAATGATATGGGTTATCCTGTCCGAAAGCTGGCGGAGAACCTGACAGCTGGCTATCTTTCAAAGATAATATGGGATGGATGTGACGACCATGGCTATCCTGTAAGGGAAGGAATTTACATAATATGCTCAAAGGTGATATCCCCCGGCAGGATACCCTGTGTTTTAAAAGAGGTATGTGCCGTTGTTTATTATTGATTTACTTCATTATTATTCTTTTTTTCCGGAACCCTGAAGGCAAAAATGATGGAAAAGAATGCCATTAATCCTGCTATAAGATAGGTAGTGTCCATGCCAATATGGTCAGAAAGAGCACCCACACCCAGCGTCATAACCGCGGTGATGAAAAAATTAATCATCATGTACACACCGTTAACGAAGGGTAGGTGTTTTGTATCGAGATCGTGAATGACGGCAAGGTTTACTGACTGGGGTGCTACAAGGAAGACACCCATCAGGACTAATAAGACAATACTTACCAGACCTGTTGAATTAATAAAAAGGAGCATCAGAACAGGTGACACTATGGATACAATTATCAATGTTTGGCGGCGTCCTATTTTATCAGATATTGAACCTGAAAGAAATGTTCCGGCAGCACCTGCCAGCTGAAGAACAGATAATGATATGCCTGCACCCCACAGTTCCATACCTTTGCTGGTGAGGTAAACAGGAAGATATAGTGTCAATGAAGCTTTCATAGCACCCCTGAAGAAGGTTATTCCCGCCAGTGTAAGAAAAACGGGAAGAAAATGCCGGAAAATACGCTGGTAATTAGGTTTTTCTGTTTTTATCTCTTCGCTGATTGATACTTTCCTAAGCCTCAACCAGAGAATGAATGAGGCCAGTATACCAAAAGGAATAAGCCTCAGTGTACCATTAAGGCCCCATTGCTCAACAGCTGCAACAACTATCAGCGGGCCCAGTGTCCTTGCCAGCTCGCCGCCCACCATAAAAAAGCTCATGCCCATGCCTGTTCGCTGTCCTGATATTTTCTTTACCATTACCGGGGCAGGAACATGGAACATAGTTGAACTGATACCGCTGACTAAAAGTAATATTACAAGTATTATATATAGCGGCGCTATCCCTATTAAACCCATGGCAATAGTGGTAACAGCGGGTGCAAATATTACGAAATACCTAACTTTAAAATTTTCAGCCAGTATGCCGACAAGGGGATTGAAAAGTGATGGGACACGCTGTACAACACTCAGTGTGCCAGAGAGGAAAAGGGATATATTAAGTTTCTCAATTAAAAGAGGCAGTAATGGTGCCAGGAACGATGTATAGGTGTCATGAAGAAGGTGAGCCAGTGAAATCAGTATAACATTATCTGTTTGGAATCCGTTCCTCCTGACATTATTTTCGTTCTGCATTACCCGTTTCAGATTTTATTTATTAGCCGTGTCATTATTGCTGTCATTTTTGATTCGCTTGCGGCTGCTGCTTCTTTTACCATTTCATGGGTAATATAATGTATCTTTCCTTCAACACCCAGATCGCTGATTATGCTAACTGCAAAACAAGGGACACTCATGTGTCTGGCAATTATGACTTCAGGTACCGTGGACATACCTACGGCATCGGCCCCTATCAGCCTGAAGTGTTTATATTCTGCCGGTGTCTCAAAGGTAGGTCCGGAGGTAGCAAGGTATATTCCCTTTTTAACATGAATGTCCAGTTCATTCGACACCTCTTCTGCCTTTGCAATCAAGGTTTTATCATATGCCTCACTCATATCGGGGAATCGCGGTCCGATCATATTATTATTTGGTCCTATGAGAGGATTGGGCAGGAAATTAATATGATCAGTGATAATCATTATATCTCCAACGCTGAAATCCGGATTTACTCCCCCTGCCGCATTTGACAGGAAGAGGTATTTTATACCGAGGTATTTCATTACCCTTACTGGAAATACAAGCTGGTCCACCGTGTAACCTTCATAGAAATGAAAGCGACCTTTCATAGCCACTATTTTCTTATTTCCAAAATCACCATAAATCAATTTCCCCTCATGTCCTTCAACAGTGGCAACAGGGAAATTCGGGATCTTCGAATAATCGATCTCATTTCTAATCTTAATTTTTGACACCAGCCCGCCAAGACCGGTTCCCAGCACTATGCCCGCGTCAGGTGCGGTAAAGCCTTTTGATTTAAGAAATGCTGCTGTTTCTTCTATTTTTTCTAACATAGTCTGTGATTAATTTATTGAACTCACCTCCCTCATTATTAATGAAAACAATACTTATCCTCAGAAAAAAAAGCTTATCATCAGGAAAATCTTTTTCATTCATGATTTCTCTTAGACGTATTGCATCTTTTTTGGTTGTTATTAAACATCTTTCACCTTCCGGCAGTGCAAGGTACTTATCTCTTATCCTCCTGCAGTCCTGTCTGCTGTACCTGTGATGGTCCGGATATTTCAGATGGCTTATTTCAAGCTTATATTCCTTTAGATAGTTTATTAATAGCCCCGGTTCAGCTATGCCCGTTACCAGGAGGACATTTTTATGTTGATAAGCTATCTGATCTATGCTGATATCTTTCCTATGCTGCTCGAAAATACTTAAAGGCTGATCATAGGATAGGCCGGTGTAAAATAAATGTTGTTCGGGGGAGAGCTGTATTTTCTTTGATATGAGCTTCATATTATCGGTGGACAGGCCGGGGGGCGATTTGGTAATAAGAACAATATTAGCTCTTTTGATAGAAGACCGGGGTTCCCTTAACCTTCCTGCTGGCAGGAGATAATCATTGGTTGTCAACCGGTTATAATCAATTAGCAGTATGCTCAGGCCCGCCTCAATATATCGATGCTGGTAGGCATCATCGAGGAGAATGATGTCTGTCTCAGGTTTTCTTGAGAGGATTTCAATTACACCATGTACCCGGTTCCTGTCGACGGCTACAGTAATACTGGGATATTTGCATTTAATCTGCAGAGGTTCGTCACCGGCAGTGTCGACCACTGAACCGGTTTCAACAATATTGAAATTTTTTGTTTTTCTTTTGTATCCCCTGCTCAGTACTGCGATATTGTGCTCATCTTTAAGCAGCTTAACAAGGTACTCAACATGAGGTGTTTTACCTGTTCCACCAGCTGTTATGTTTCCAACCGTGATAACAGGCAAATCAAAATTCGTTGATTTAATTATACCTATATCAAAAAGCCAGTTGCGTATCTTTATCACAAGACCATAGATAAGGGCAAAGGGGAATAATAATATTTTTTGCAGCTCCCTGTTCATTATCTGATCTCGAGAAAATAAGGCAAACGGGCCTGTATGCCTTTCAGGGATCGGAGTTCATTGATATTCTCATAATGCCTGGCCAGTTCACCGAGTTCTTTATTTATTATCCTGGCTTTAATATCTCCTGTGAGGCTTTTCATAATTTTGGTATATGGGTCCTCAGGTTCCGGATATTCCTTTATTTCATAATCTTCCAGCGATGCCAGCTTTGCAGCCTCGTCTATTGCTTCCGGCAGGCCGCCTATATAATCAACAAGGTTTAATTCAAGGGCATCTTCACCACAGTATACATGACCCTGTCCCAATTCATCAACTCTTTCTTTGTCCATGCCGCGTCCCTTAGATACGCGGTTCACAAATTCGTCATATGTCCTGTTAATGTGCTCCTGGTATATAGTTTGCTCATAGCTGTTCATCCCTCTGTATAATGATAGTATGTCTGAATTTTCATTCGTTTTAACAACATCTGTGGTGATACCGAGCTTGTCTTCCATAAGCTCGCTTGCTTCGGGGAAAAGGCCAAATACACCAATAGAACCGGTTAATGTTGTAGGATGGGCAAATATTTTTGTTGCAGGGGCTGAAATATAATACCCGCCGGAGGCTGCAAAATTGCTCATTGATACCACAACAGGGATAGAATCTGCGGTGAGTTTGATCTCCCTCCACATATTATCCGAGGCCATGGCATTACCACCTGGTGAACTTACCCTGAGCACTATTGCCTCATAATCTCCACTCTCCCTTATTTTTCTGAATATAGAGGCATAACCATCTCCTCCTATCATACCCCTTGTTGATTTGCCCATGTTGATGGTGCCTTCAGCATATATTACAGCTATCCTCGACTCGGCTTTTTCTTTTTTCTCCGTTCCCACATTCCTGTATTTAGCCATTGTGACCTTTTCAGGATCTTTCTCTTTTTCGGCACCGGTGAGGTTCTTTAATTCATCGATAAGCTCATCTTTATACTTCAGCTCATCAATAAGCCCTTCCTCAACAGCCTGGTTAATATCAAATACGATGAGCTCATCGGCTAACTGGTTTAGCCTGTCAACACTGATATTTCGTGATGACGAAATCTGTCCGAGTATATGTGTCCATATACCTGATAAATAATCATTGATCTGTTCACGGTTAGCATCACTCAAACTGCTAAGCATAAATTTTTCGACTGCTCCTTTGTATTTCCCGTGTCTTATTACCGTGATATTTACACCAAGCTTCTCAAGGGCTTCTTTATAGAAGACTACTTTAGAAGCCAATCCTTTAAATTCCATAATAGCGTTAGGATTGACATATATCTCGTCTGCAACGCTTGAAATGTAATATGATTCCTGGGTTAATATATAATCGGTATAAGATATAATAAACTTGCCTGACTCTTTGAACTTGAGAAGTGCATTACGTATTTCTTCTGCTTTACCCCATCCGTTTATCATCAGGCCGTTCTCAATAAGCACTCCTTTGATCCTTTCGTCATCGGCTGCTCTCTTGAGGTTTGATAATATTTCATTTATTCCCGGAGCCGGTTTAAATGTGAAATTTACGGGATCAAAACTGCTCCAGGGGTCACTTGTTCCCTGTTCCGGGATTATTAATCCTGTATTCAGTACAAGAACAGAATTGGACCTTATGCTTACCGGTTTATCCGCTGAAGCAATCATCAGGCTAAAACTGGCCAGGCTGATGAAAAAGAATAATACACCGGCAATAAGGAGGCCGGTAATTGTAGCTAAAGTATATTTCAGGAAACTCTTCATAACAACATATTTTTACGGTTTTATTTGAGACCTTAAAGATATAAAAAACAAGGACAGGGGAGTTTGGTTTTAAATGATTTAATAATTTTGAAGCCTGGGAAAACAAATTATTACAATGGGTGAAGTTTATCTCGGACTGGGTACGAATATTGGCGACAGGGCTGAAAACCTTGCAGCTGCGAGGCAAAGTCTAAGCAAGCATTCCATTGATATATTATCAATTTCACCCGTTTATATTTCAGAACCGTGGGGATTTAAAAGCAATAATGATTTTTATAACCAGGTGATTGAAGTTAAAACTGATGTTGATCCCTATGACTTGCTGGATATTATCCAGGAGACAGAGAACAAGATGGGTAGAAAACGGAGAATGAAAGGTTATTCAGACAGGATCATTGATATTGATATTCTCTTTTACGATAATGAGATAATAAGCAGTAAACCTTTGATTATTCCACATCCGCTTCTTCATAAACGTATGTTCGTTCTGCAACCTATGGCTGATATAGCCCCTGGTTTAATACACCCGGTCTTTAACAAAACTATTGCAGAATTGATGCAGGAGTGTGAGGCTCCCCCTTTGAAGGGGGTCAGGGGGATGTGATCCCCCTTTGAAGGGGGTCAGGAGGATGTGATCCCCCTTTGAAGGGGGTCAGGGGGATGTCACTCCTCCCCACCATCCTTAATCTCATGTATTGCCTTCTCAATCACCCTCAACACATTCCACATTTGTTTCCTTACTTCATATTCATCAAATCTGATAACCCTGATGCCATATGATTCAAGAATACCCTGCCTTGCCTTATCGTCTTCATATTTATGATCATGACTTGATCCGTCAATTTCAATAGCCAACATTAACTCATGGCAATAGAAGTCAACTATGAAATTCTCAATAGGTACCTGTCGGTGGAATTGATATCCCATGGATTTATTTTTTATTTCCAGCCAGAGAAGTATCTCTCCTAGAGTGCTCTTTTTGCGCAGTATTCTGGCAAGTTGTTTTAGTTTTGGCTTGTAGGGGATTATTTTGTTTTTTGGCATGTGTTAGGTATTTAGGGTTCTTTTATTTACATCCCCCCAACCCCCTTCAAAGGGGGAGCCGTGGTACTGCCTACCCCTTCAAAGGGGCAGCCGGCTTACAGACTACCATTATCAGCATAGCTATAATACCCGTTATCAGTAACGATAATATGGTCGAGCAGGCTGATGTCAAAATAAGCCGCAGCTTCCTTGATCTTTTGTGTTATCCGGGTGTCAGCCTCGCTGGGGTCGAGGTTACCTGAAGGATGGTTATGGCATATTATTAATGAAGAGGCAAGCAGCTCAAGTGCTTTCTTAATTATTAAACGTACATCGGTTATGGTACCACTGATTCCTCCCTGGCTTAATTTATGGCGGCTCAGGATTTTGTTAGACCTGTTAAGGTAGAGCAACCAGAATTCTTCATGGGTAAGATCGGCCAGCAGGGGATTGAAAAAGGTATATACATCATTGCTTGATCTTATTTTAGCAGCTTCAATTATCTCTGCCGATTTTCGTCGACGTCCCAGTTCAAGGGCAGCCATAATATTAATTGCTTTGGCCGTTCCTATCCCTTTCAGTTTAACCAGGTCATGAATGTCCAGCTTACCAAGGCGGTTCAGGTTATTGGACGCAACATTCAATATTTCGCGTGCCAGGTCGACGGCAGATTTATCATTACTGCCGGAGCCGATGAGTATAGCCAATAGTTCAGCATCGCTGAGGCTTGATATGCCTTTATAGAGGAGTTTTTCGCGGGGCCTGTCCTCCAGGGCCCAGTCTTTTATTTTAAGTGACATGCAGCAAGAGTTTTTATTCTACTGCAATTTACATAAACGAAGCGAAAAATAAAAAAGAGGCTGTCCAAAAAGTCTGCTTTTTTGTCATCCTGAACGCCTGCCCGACGAAGCCCTGGCGAAGTCGGGAAGTGAAGGATCTAATTAGCTGATAATCAACAATAAGATTCTTCGCTGACGCAGATCCTTCGCGTTGCTCAGGATGACACTTTTTGGACAGTCTCTTAAAGCTTTTAAGAATTTTTTACAGGCTATTTACGTGTTTTGTCAGAGATGATTTAAGGTTGGCTGCTTTTTTCTTATGGATAATGTTCTTCTTCACCAGTTTGTCGAGCATAGAAGATACTTTAGGATATAGGTCCCTGGCTTTTTCCTTATCTGTTGTTGCCCGTAACTTCTTCAGGCTGCTGCGCATCGATTTAACAAAATACTTGTTATGCAGCCTCCTGCTTTCACCCTGTCTGTTCCTTTTTTCCGCTGATTTGTGATTAGCCATATTTTTATCCTGTCAAATTAGAAACTTGTACTCCGTAGGGGAATCGAACCCCTGCTACCAGGATGAAAACCTGGCGTCCTAACCACTAGACGAACGGAGCAGAAACTCTCTTTTACAGAAAGCGGATGCAAAGAAAATACCTTTTTTCGAATATTACAAATCATGTGTTGAAAAAAGGTTTGCTTATTATCACCTTTTCCGAATCCCTGTGGCCTTATCTTAGAAGACGTACCTGATGGATAGTCCTCCGTGTATCCCTCCCCAGCCGGTATAGCCAATAAGGTTGACACTGGGCATTAGATCCAGGGCCAGGTTCAGCGGTATTTCATCAAAGGTATATTCTAGGCCGAGAGTGAAATCAGCTCCCAGAACAGAGGTGACATCAGGGTCATCAATGTAATGATTACTATCCCAGAAACCTACATGGGCACCAAAGCCCCAGTACCAGTTAAGACCAGGATATTGGCCTGTCCAGTGTTCATTTTCATATAAGCCGGTGATTACAAAACCACCCCAGCTGCGGGCAAGTATACCTTCAAGGGCATTGGTTTCGTTAAGGAAGTGTTTAACCGTTACACCGTATGGAAAGCCTGCCCTTAAGCCCAGGCTGGTGCGATAATCCTGCGCATTTACTGTAAATCCCAGTACGAACAGTGTTATAAGTATGAATACAACTTTTTTCATTGCATTAATTTATTTATTAAACATGGCAGTTTATTAAAAAGAGTTACAATAATAACCAAAATAAGACGGCTTCTCAAACAATTTTTTCAATTTTAAACCATACCTGACACCGGGGAAGAATATTGACGGATAGTGTTTGTCGGTGCTATAGTATTATCTGGTTTGACATTTGATCAGATCTTCAGCAAAATAATGAAGGTCAAAGCCATTGAAGTCGCCTGAGCTCATAAATAAATATACTGTATCCGGCCCTGCTTCTTCGCTGATTTTGTAGAATAATTCATCTGAATCATCTATAACAATTATACTGTCGTCACCGAATGATTGTTTTACTTTTTCTTTCTCAAGCATTTGAAGCCTTTTTAGTTTAAGTGCATGTGGGTTATAGTACACATATGCTTTATCGGCCTCATCCATGCTTCCCTGGTAATTATTCAGGAAAACAGCATTCAGGCTGCTGTAGGTATGTAATTCCAGGCCGACAATGAGCCTGTGAGCCGGGTACCTTTCGGCTACGGCATTCACTGTAGCCTTAACTTTGGAAGGGGCGTGGGCAAAATCAAGGTATACAAGGCAATTGCCCCCGGAGCTTAACATTTCAAGACGTTTACCCGGACCTTTAAAGCTGCCGACAGAGGAATAAAAATCATCATCATTTATTCCCAGTTCATTGCATACAACTCTGGCAGCACTGAGGTTAATCATATTATGTTCACCAAACACTTCCATCTTCTGTATCCTGTTGAGGGTGGCAGCAAAGAATCCTTTTTTATTCTGAAAATAACCGTGCACCGGGTAAGGGATTAAAGTAATATCCCCGCGGGCTCTTTGTGCAGTATTCTCAACCAGTGGATCGTCCTGGAAATACACCAGCTTCCCGTTTTCACTTATTGTATCTGCAAAAATCCGGAATTGTTCCAGGTAGGTGTCAAAATCCGGAAAAACATTGATATGATCCCATGATATACCGTTAATAACTGCAATGTCTGCTTTATACAGGTGAAATTTTGGCCGTGGATCAAGTGGCGAACTGAGGTATTCATCTCCCTCGAAAACAGCTATTCCTGAATTATCTGACAGCTTAACCATTGTATCAAAACCATCAACCTGTGAGCCAACCATGTAATCAAATTCGACACCGCATAATTTCAATACGTGCATTATCATAGAGGTGATGGTCGTTTTACCATGGCTGCCACCGATAACCACCCTTTTCTTATTCCTGGTTTGATCGTAGAGGTATTCGGGGAATGATTTTATTTCAAGTCCCAGCTCCTGTGCCTTTAATAGTTCAGGATTGTCTTTTCGGGCATGCATGCCCAGTAGTACAGTGTCTATTTCAGTATTAATCTTATCAGGGTGCCAGCCCTTTTCCGGAGGGAGCAGTCCGTAAGCCGCAAGCCTGCCTGCCGAAGGTTCAAATATCTCATCATCTGAACCACTCACATGGTGTCCGTTCCTGTGTAATGCTATTGCAAGATTATGCATTACTGCTCCACCAATGGCTATAAAATGTATCTTCATAAACAAATTTTATGCAAAAATACCCAATTAAACGACTTAACAATTGCTCGGTTCAACTATTCAACAAATAACTTTTAATCTCTGTTAAAGCACTGTATATTTGCAAAAATTTTCTCTATGAAATTGTCACCGGTACATATTTCAAATTTTAAAGTTGACGGTGGTGCTATGTTCGGAGTAGTGCCAAAGGTTTTGTGGGATAATAAATATCCTGCCGATGAAGATAACATGATAAACCTGGCCCTGCGCTCTCTGCTTGTTAACAACGGGGAGAATGTGATACTGATAGATAATGGCTGGGGTGATAAGCAGAGTAAAAGATTTTTCAGGCATGTTCATCTCTACGGTGGCGACGGACTGGAAGGTGGTTTGAGAAAAGCGGGGTATGAGCTTGGAGACATCACCGATGTCGTTCTTACCCATCTTCATGCCGATCATTGTGGTGGCGGGGTAAAAAAAGCAGCTGATGGTAAGGGTTATGAGATGGTTTTTCCCAATGCTAAGTACTGGGTCAGCAGACAACAATGGGACTGGGCAATTAATCCCAACCCACGGGAGGCAGACAGCTTCCTGGAAGAAAACCTGCTTCCGATGATGGGGCATGGTAAACTGCATATGGTGGAAAAGGCCGGCAAATTGTTTGAGGACGTTTCTGTCAGGATAGTGAACGGTCATACACCGGGACAACTGATACCGATAATAGATTATAAAAAGACAAAACTTGTTTTTGCAGCCGACCTTATACCCACAGTGGCACATATTCCCTTACTGTGGAATATGAGTTACGACCTTGACCAGCTTGCCACAATAAGAGAAAAAAGAGAAATTCTTGAGGAATCGCTGGCTAATAAATATATCCTGTTTTTCGAACATGACATTCATACGGAATGCTGCACCCTGAAAGATACCACCAAGGGTATCAGGGAAGACAGGCTGATGAAGTTTAGTGACATTTAGGGATGGAATAATGGAGTACTGGAGTAATGGAATACTGGGTTTAGAAGTGATGAATAGCAAATGAATTCCGAATGTCGAATTTAGAACTTCATCATTCGTTAATCGATATTCGATATTCAACATTCAGACCGGTTTTTGTTATTTGATAGGAGGATACCATTTTCAAAATGGTTGGTAAACTCATCTCTCATCTCTCGCCTTTCGCATTTCGCCTCTCGCATTTCGCCTCTCGCATTTCATTTCTGTCCGGCAAGAGCCGCTTCCACATCCTTTTGCAGCTGTTGGTAATCAGAATGATAAGACATTATTTCGTTTGCTTCCTTAATTAATTGATAAGCTTCTTCATACCTGCCGAGTTTATAGCAGGCATAGGCTTTAAGAGCTTTTCCGTTTCCGGAGTCAGGGTTTTGTGCCAGCCATTCTTTCTCAACGAATTCCAAACCTTCATTAATATCAATTTCCAGGTCGATAAGGAGGTGGGCCAAATTGGCCTTATAAACAAAGTTATTGGGATTAAGTTCCGTGGCTTTCCTCATGTGTTCTTCTGCTTCTTCTTTCCTTCCTGCCCTCCAATAGATATGCCCCAGCCAGTACTGAATATTATCATCGGATTCACCTAAACGATGCTTGGCATTTAAATATTCCCGGAGGTATTTATCAGCAGCACCTGTATCATTCCGGGAAAGGGCACATATCGAAAGGAGGAAGTAAATTTCTCTCTGGCTTATATCGTCATGTAATATTTCCAGGCCCGTTTCGAGTATTTCCTTCTCCCTGTCATGTAAGCCTGCCTCATGTAAAGCACTACCAAATTTAATGTAAAATGTCATATCCTTAGGATATTCACCCCTTTGCTGACAAAGACGCATGATCTTTTCAAATGCGTAAATGTTTTTTTCATACTGTCTTAAGAAATCGGAATATGTTACACCAATGTCATACCAGAGCAATATTGATTCTATCCTTGATGCCTCAAGCATCTCCAGGTTTTTACGGATCTTGTCCGGGTTTCCTGCCAGAAGACACTCATACCATAACTCCACCCAGTACTGGTACTTGGGCGGGAGGTTTTCTTTCTGCCTGTATGCTGTCAGGGTCCATGCTCTTGCAGCATCCTGATCCTGGGGAGTGTTAAAGCAATGGCTGAGGGCAATAAAGAATGAGGCAAGGGTGAAGGTGGAATCTATTTCGAGCGCCATTTTCATTTCCTCAATTGCAGGATCATAGTTGCCGGCCAGGATCATATTCAGACCATCGATATAATGCCTGTATGCTCCGGGTGACCTGGTATATGCCTTTATGATATCAGCGCCTGCATTCTCTTCAATAGCCCTGATCTCGAGGTGGTTTTTAATTTCCTCACATAAGGAAGAGGCCATTTCAAGGTAGCCTGATGACTGCAGGTTACCTTCAACCCGCAGGCTTGATATGACATTCCCTGTTTCCGTATTTACCAGGTTGGCAAGTATCAAGTAGGTAGCTTCACGTCCCTGGTAGCTTCCTGTGATATATGTCTCTGCCCTGGCCAGCTTTGCTATGCCCTGTGCCCTGGCGGGTGATATGCCCGCGGTGTAGACCTGGTTGGAACTTTCTGTTACCTCGTACATCGTGTGATCATCGCAGACTGCCAGTTCAGGCGAACTGCCAAGTATATTTATCAATAATGATGATATCCCGTTGCTGAACCAGTTCAGTGTTGTATCACCCGTCTGGTTCTCAAAGGGCATAACTGCTATGGAGATCCTTCCATCATCCTGTCGAATATCCTGGAATTTATCCCTTTTAAATATTTTAGGATAGACAAGGACCATAACCATCACCACAAGTATGGCAATTACTATATCGCTTACCTTCAGTTTTCTTTTTTTCATTCTGGCAGGAGCAGTATCCCCTGGGTAATTTACATTTTCAGCACCAGTTGTCTCAGTTTTCTTGATTCCCACGAATGTAAAATCATAAATCCATGAAACCACTGCAGTAATAACGAAGCCGATGCACAGGAGGACCAGGACAAAATTTATTGTCCATGCAGGTAAGCCTAGCGGATCGGCTATGATTGAAGTTAATTCAAGAATAACATAGGCAGCGGCGGCATAAGCTATAATAACACGGATTACCTTCCTGCGCTTCAATTCCTGCCAGAATGAAAGGGGCTTTTTCGATTTGCCGGCCATCGGATTTCTGTTAGGTATAATTTATTATTAAAGATATGATATACAGATTACATGTCAAAATAAAGAATTGGCAGTAAGTATCCCATTCAGAGAAAACAACCCTAAGAGTTGGAAATGCCTTAAACTTAGCCTTAGCCTTCAGATATTTTTGTCATGCCTTTAAAGCAATATAATATCAAAGATCTCATGCCTGTCCAGATTTTTCCAGTATAAAATGGCTTTTTGCCGAACCAGTTCCCAGTATATATTGCTGTCGAGCCCGTAAATGAAATTGATCTCTTTCAGTTCGTTTCTTATCGCAGAAGCTAAATCATCATCAAGACTCAGCTTTATAGTTCTGTCCATATAGGTGAAGCTTGCCTGTGGTACACCTTCATCATTGACTACCCTGAGCAAGCCATGCCCCGGTGTTGCTCCGCAGCTTACCTGCAGGCCATCATTCAAGCAGCTTACCGGGGTTACCGAACCTGCATACGAGACAACATTCATTTCATCCACACCTATATGGAAATATTCCCTGGCTCTTATGCCCATCTTTAAACCTATTATTGCATATATACCGAGATGGCGGTGTATCTCATTTGTAAGTATACCAGCTTCAAATTCCTCCTTGCCATGGCGAGAAATTATATCCGGTATGTATTCCTGTATATCTGGAAAATAAAATGATGTATCGGAAGGTATATCCTTGAATACCTGGTTCCTGTTGACCGTATTACCCGATAGGATATCACAGATCGCCTCATCATCTATCTTTTCCATTACCGGCCTGTAAAAAGAAATATTACCGAGCGAATCCCCTGTAAACATTTCCGGGTAATGAAGATAAAGGGGTATCATGTCATCTACAAGTCCAAATATGAAGTCGTGATGCTTTTGAGAATTAAAAAGTTCGGATGTTTTCTTAGCATATGGAGTGTTGATCTCTTTAATCTTTTGCTGAAGCAGGCTGTCATAAAACTCCGGGGAAAAGTATCCCACCACTTTTACAGATATATCCTTCTCCATCATCTTCATGGCCGATAATGTATCGAGCTCGTAATTGAAGCCCTCCAGCGGATTAATGCCATCATTACTCCAGATAAGATTTTTTACCTGGCTGAAAAGAACAGGATGTTCTTCAGAAAACCGGTAAGCGGTGTTAAGGCTTGCCAGTGAAATAAAACTCACAGGTGTTTTTTCGTGCTGCAGTACATAGCTCAGCACCTTGTTATAATTCTCTGCCTCATCTGGACTTATCCCTGAGGTATCTGCCCATTCAAAGGCCATGGGTAAAGGCATTTCCCTAAATGACGAATTTCTGTTTATCCCTACTTTAAGGCCCTGATGGTAATAATGATCGAGCAGACTTCTGACTTTCACATAGGCTTCCCCGGCAGGCATTACGCCTCCTGAGGCTATGATTGCCAGCACTCTGACATCGGGTGAGGCAAGCAGCATATTTATTGCTTTAAGGTCGTCCATCCCCCCGTCAGTGTCGATTATAACATAATGTGATGGCTTCCATGGATGGGCAAACAATATTTGTGTGCACAGTATAAATAAGAGAACACTTATTATCTTTTTCATAATTCATTGAAATAATATGCGACTGTAAAAATAATCAAACATCGTGCCCATATGAAAAAGTTTTTTCTATATTGAGCGATCATTCTTTTCGAGCAAAGTAAATGAAAAGATTCTGGATCATTTTTATACCCGGCCTGGCACTGGGTATGCTCCTGGTTCTCGGAAGCAACAAAGCCATAAGGCTTACTTCCAGGAATGAATTCTGCGCCAGTTGTCATATTCATCCCCAGGCCACCACCTCATGGAAACAATCGGTACATTATATTACAAGGTCAGGTGATAAAACGGGCTGTGTTGAATGTCACCTCCCCCCAAAAGGGCAGGGGCATATATCCGCCAAGATAAAGACCGGTGTAAGGGATGTATGGGGACAGTGGTTCAAAGATCCGGAGAGTTTTAACTGGGAAGAAAAGTCAAGGCTTGAAAATGCCAGTAAGCATGTGCCGGAGAGTGCCTGCCTGTATTGTCATGAAACACTATTTACACCTGAATTATCCAGGGAAGGAGAAGAGGCCCATCTTTATTATGACCAGGCTGAAAATACGGATGATCTTCACTGCATTAACTGTCACCTGAATGCAGGTCATTACATTGAGGGATATACCTATGGAAGCAATGAATCATTCGGGATGGATGAGGAGGAACCTGAAATAATATATGACAAGCCGGCAAAAGTTACATCTTTCAGCTCATTCACTGAATATATACCGGGCTCTTCCGTTTCTTTTGTAATGATAGCAATCCCGGGAGGTGAATTTACCATGGGCAGCCCGGGGGATGAACCTTTCAGGGATGAGGATGAGGGTCCGCAGTTTAAAGTTGAGATCAGTCCTTTTTTCATGAGAAGGGTTGAGGTTACCTGGGATGAATATCTTGCTTTCTATGAGCAGACCTCTGCCGAAGGGCGTACCACAGATACAGAAGGGATAAGATCAGGGCCTGCCGTTGATGCCATAAGCGGTGCCACACCTCCATATGGCCAACCAGACCAAAACTGGGGAATGGGTAAAAGACCTGTCATTTCCATTACCCATCATGCTGCCCAGACATATTGCAAATGGCTTAGCATGATCACAGGTAAGACCTACCGCCTGCCTACCGAAGCGGAATGGGAATATGCTTGCAGGGCGGGTACGCAGACACCGTATTTTTTTGAAGGCGATCCTGAAGATTTTCAACGTACAGGCTTTTTGTCATGGATACGTAAAAATGATACCTCAAAAATTAATACCTTTGTTATATACCAGGCTAACAGTTCGGCTAAGACCCAGGAACCTGGTGCGGTAAAGCCAAATCCCTTTGGTTTAAAAAATATGCTGGGGAACGTGGAGGAATTTTGTTCCGATTGGTATTCAGACAGTACGTATTCCATGTATCCTGAATCAAGTGTAACCAATCCGTCGGGACCCCCTTCAGGAGACGAGAAGGTGATAAGGGGAGGATCATTCAGGGACCTGGCTGGTGAGTTGAGGTCAGCGGAGCGCGATCATACAAAGACAGACCAGTGGTTGAGGACCGATCCGCAGATGCCAAAGAGCATATGGTGGTATTCTGATTGTTACCACGTCGGCTTCAGGGTGGTTTGTGAGTACGATGAGAAAACCGGCAAAACAATAGAACATCAGAAATAACAACAGAACCTAGTAATTCATAATTCATAATTCATAATTCATATTTATTCATCATGAAAAATACCATATCGCGTCGTAACTTCCTTGGCAAAGCTGCAGCAGCAAGTGCAGCAGGTGCCGTAATCCCCTCCTTTATGAATTCATGTGCCCCGGATGGCAGGATGAAAGATATTATAGCCCCTGAATTCCTTGACCAGGCACCCGACGGACCTGAATTGAAAGCAGGTCTTATCGGCTGCGGTGGACGTGGAACAGGGGCTGCAATTGATTTCCTTTCAGCCGGTCCGAACCTGAAAGTAAGCGCTCTGGGTGATGTATTTAACGACAGGCTGAAATCGTGCAGGGAGAGACTGGTGGAAGAAAAAAATAATGAAGTGGCCGATGAGAACTGTTTTATTGGCTTTGATGCTTTTCAGAAAGTAATTGACTCTGGTGTGGATATAATAATTCTTGCCACACCACCTTTCTTCAGACCCGAACATTTTGCTGCTGCAGTGGATGCACGAAAACATGTTTTCATGGAGAAACCTGTTGCGGTAGATCCTGTAGGTGCAAGATCAATAATGGCCACTGCAAAAAAAGCAGAGAGTATGGGCCTCAGTGTGGTGACGGGAACCCAGCGCAGGCACCAGAGGGATTATGCCAATACTTATGCACAGGTTGCGGCAGGCACCATGGGTGAGATAGTAAGTGCAAACTGCTACTGGAACCAGAGTAAACTGTGGCACCGTAATCCAAACGCAGAGTGGACTGAAATGGAATATATGATCAGGGATTGGGTAAACTGGTGCTGGCTCTCAGGTGACCACATAGTTGAACAACATGTCCATAACCTGGATGTTATCAACTGGTTTACCGGTAAACACCCTGTTCAGGCTGTAGGTTTCGGATCACGACACAGGAGGGTTACGGGAGACCAGTATGATAATTTCAGCGTAGATTTTGTCCTCGACAATAGTGTACACGTCCACAGCATGTGCCGACAGATCAATGCTTGTGCAAATAACGTTTCAGAACATATACAGGGAACTCTCGGTTCATCCAATTGCCGGAATTCAATAGTTGATCTCAGTGGACAGGTAATATGGAAATATGATTATCCCCTGAATGATGAGGGAGAAGAAACAAACAGCGTAAGCATCAGCCCTTATGTCCAGGAACATATTGACCTTGTAACTGCAATCAGGACAGACAAGCCTTTCAATGAAGCAGAGAATACAGCTATCTCTACAATGGTTGGCATTATGGGTCGTATATCATCCTATACAGGAAAACTGGTGACATGGGATGAAATGATGAATTCAGACCTTAAGCTGGGGCCGAAAGTTTTTGAATTCGGACCGGTTGATATTCCCAAGGAAGTACCTGTTCCAGGAGAAGATTATTCATCCTGATAAAGTAAATAACTTTTTACCCGGGTATTCAGGCGGGCTGTCACTTATTTTGTTTTGCCGTGCCTGTGCAGGTGTAATTTCTTATGTGGGGAAGGGATTGCCTGGTGAAAGACCTCACGATTTACAAGCTTTACCCCTTCTATTGTGTAAAGGGCCCTGGGATTGTAATCATTGATTATTTTAAGTACCGGCTTAACCATGCTTCTTTTAACAATAATATAAACAACACCAACTTCTCCTTCCACACCGGTGGCCTTTATGGAGGTTACACCAAAACCCGAATCCTTCAGCGCCATAACAAGTTCACCTGCCTCGGTCTTTGTTATTACCCTTATCATCTCATGACCTATGGCAAGGCGCTCTTCAAGCAACATCCCTATATAGTTGCCTGCGGCAAAACCACCTGCATAGGCCAGATAGGCAACCCAGTTATCAAGGTCCTTGAATATACGGCTGATGGCAAGGAGCCAGATCAATATTTCAAAAAAACCTATTACCGGGGCAATATTCCTCATTCCCCTGGCAACGAAAATGATCCTGATAGTACCAAGGGAAACATCTGCTATACGTGCAACAAAGATCAGCAGGGGTAGCACCAGGTAAGAAAAAGCACCACTGTCCAGAAAATCCATCTCAATAAAGTTTAAGGTGAAATTATAATTTTTTCAGGGCAAAAGTAGGAGATTTTTCCGTAAGAAAATATATATGTATGGTTGTTTTATTGTCTGTTGCCTGGTGATATCCAATAGTGAAAAATTGCAATTCCGGTGATAGAACAGAGCAATCAGGCTATCTGTTATTCCAGCGCTTTCCTCAGTGCTTCCGTAGTGGTGTAATATTTGACGATCATGTTGGGCACTTCCCATTCTGGCATCTTTCCTTTCTCCAGGTATTCCAGATATTTTTCCATTACCTGGCCGAAATGGGCCTCGTGACCCAGCCTGTATTTTTCAGGTATTATGAGTTTCCATTTGTTGTCGTTGACCTTCAGGTATTCAACTCCATCCCACGGTAATTCATCAAGTGCACTTTTCAGTATATCTTCAAAGCCAGGGAGGTTATTTTCAAGTTCAATGTACAGCACAGGTATATATCCTTCCTTCTCCCCCTGCCTGATCACCAGGTTCGACTTTGTCCCGCGCATTATTGAATAATGAGTATCTCCTGTCCCTTCAGGTGCCCGGTATTTCCATTCAACAAGCACCCTGGCATAGGTGTCTTTTATCTTGTACAATATTTCTCCGTTTGCATATACATGGAGCTCACCATCAATAATATCTTTTTCAAGATATGGTGGGAAGTCATCCATCCCGGTTACTTTGCTGAACCCGTCAGCACTCAGGACTGTAGGCCACCTGCGGGCTTCAATGATTTCAATATCAGATTTTTCAAGTATCTCACCCGGATAACATTCCCATTGAATGAGGTCGACCAGGTGTGTCGTTACATCCACAATGCCCTCTCCCTGTTGCTCGGTGTCAAAGAACCAGGGTGGTCTGGTCAGGGCTGAGCCGGAAACATATTTGAAGAAATGATGTACACTTTCTTTGGTAACAGCAGGTTTATCAGGGCTTCCCGTTACAAGTTGACCAAAAATTTCATTGTTTTGAGACAGGGCTTTCTGGAGCATTGTCGTTATTTCATACCTTTCGGTCATTATATCATAAAGTAAGACCTTATTATCTTCAGCTATACTAAATGCTTTTTCCACCAAGGGAAATTTATCCGGAGTAATAACCATGGGCTTATCGGCCAGTACATTCAAACCGGCCTTGACAGACTCAAGAATATAATCGGTTTTTTTCCTATTGTTACCTGCCAGCACAACAACATTCCCTGGTTGTGTCTTCAGCATCTGTTCAAAGAAATCGGGCCCGGCATATACTTTTTCTTCCCAGGAGGTGGGATTTTCAGATCTGTTATTAAAAGTCTCTATCCTTTCCAGGTGCTGATTAAGTTCTTCTCCTTCAGGAGCAAAAACAAATACTTCGGGAGATACTTCTTCGTACATATTTTTTTGTACAAGTGCAGCATGGAAGTGCCCGGGGTCAACAGTCATCAGTCTTATGTCCTTCATGTTGTCTTCACCTTCTTTTTTACCTGTGAGGCATGATGTCACTGAAATAATAAGAAAGATCAACAGGTATTTAATAGATTGCATATTATATTCCTTTAAAATTCTTAAGTGTATAATTTGTCCGAGGCATCTAATGCCTGGAGTTCTGTATTTTCTGTTCCCATTCCCCAATGTGCTGTATCAATATGATGGGCGCCCCAGCCGGTAATCATTCCTGCACCAAATTGTTCGCACCGTAGCCAACCCGGCCTGCTGCTTCTATAGCAGGCTGGGCGTGCCAGTGATCAGGGGTTGATATAATAACGGCATCAGTCGATGGGTCCTGTAACATTTCATGGTAATCCTGGTATAATGAAATATCAACAAAATTCTTTTTACCTGTTTTTTCCTCATAAAAGTTCAGGGTCCACTCTTTGCCTGCCTGCACCCTTTCACTGTCAACATCTGCAATAGCAACCAGGCGGGTAATATTATGCATCAAGGTCATGGGCAGGTTGCTTTCCTCCACCAGCAGTGCCTGAAACCAGAACCAGTGAACAGGAATAGAATCAGGAGAGGGAATAAAAATATCCATAGTGACGAGGTTTGAATATACCGGATTAACCAGTTTAAAATAAATAAAAAGTTTATAGTATTTCAAATATCGGTTTAACAGATGCCTGGAAAAATAAATGTGTTTATGAGCATCTTGCTTTTATTTAATATCATATCTTCATAACTTTGATAATAAGTGCACCTGAAATAATACTAACCAAATAAAATTAATGCCATGGCCGATTTTATATATGAAAAACCATTCCAGATCAGCGAAGACAAAACCGAATATCGCCTGATAACCTCAGATTATGTGAAGCTAAAAAAAGTAAAAGGCAGGAAAATTCTGCATGTTGATCCTGAAGGACTCGAGGAGCTGGCTCGTGAAGCCATAAATGATGTTTCCTTTCTTATGAGAAGCTCCCATCTTGAAAAGCTGAAAAAGATAATTGATGATCCTGAAGCAACAGACAATGATAAATTCGTGGCTTACGTAATGCTGAAAAACCAGGTTATTGCCGCTGCTGGTGAACTGCCGTCATGCCAGGATACAGGAACAGCAATTGTAATAGCCAAAAAGGGCGAGGATGTATATACAGGAGCTGATGATGCTGAATACCTGTCAAAAGGTATCTATGATATTTATACGAACAAAAACCTGAGATACTCACAGATAGTGCCGTTTTCAATGTTCGAAGAAAAGAATTCAGGAACTAACCTGCCTGCACAGATCGATATATATTCAAGGCCCGGTAACGAGTATGAATTCCTTTTTATCACTAAGGGAGGTGGATCGGCCAATAAGACTTTCCTCTATCAGCAGGCTAAATCCCTGTTGAACGAGGAGAACCTCACCCAATTTGTTAAGGAAAAGATCAAGGATCTTGGTACAGCAGCATGTCCGCCCTATCATCTTGCTCTTGTGATAGGAGGTACCTCGGCGGAAGCAACGCTTAAAACGGTGAAAGAAGCATCGGCGGGCTACCTGGATAACTTACCAAATGAAGGTAATGCCAGCGGAAGGGCATTTCGTGATCTGGACTGGGAAAAGAAAATTGAAAAGATATGCCAAAAATACGATGTGGGGGCCCAGTTCGGAGGTAAATATTTCGTGCATGATGTAAGGGTAATAAGAATGCCGCGGCATGCAGCCTCCTGTCCGGTTGGTATGGGAGTGAGTTGCAGTGCCGACCGGAATATTAAAGCGAAAATAAATGAAAAAGGAATATACCTGGAGCAACTTGAAAAGAATCCTCAGCGCTTTATGCCTGAAAAGGCTCCTGATCTGGATGAGCCTGTGGAAATTAATATTGACAGGCCCATGGAGGAAGTTCTGTCCGAACTGACAAAATACCCTGTTAAGACAAGGTTGAGCCTTACAGGTACCCTGTTGGTTGCCAGGGACATGGCCCATGCAAGGATAAAGACTATGCTGGACGAGGGTAAGCCAATGCCTGATTATTTCAAAGAACACCCGGTATATTATGCAGGTCCTGCCAAAACACCTGAAGGTATGGCATCAGGCAGCTTCGGACCTACCACAGCAGGGAGGATGGACCCCTATGTAGATCTTTTCCAGAGCCACAGGGGATCAATGATAATGCTGGCTAAAGGCAATCGCTCACAACAGGTTATTGATGCCTGTGAAAAACACGGGGGATTTTACCTTGGTACAATAGGCGGACCGGCAGCAGTACTGGCCAATGATAATATTAAATCGGTTGAGGTCGTTGATTTTGAAGAACTGGGAATGGAAGCCGTAAGAAAGATAAGGGTTGAGAACCTGGCGGCATTTATACTCACCGATGACAAGGGGAATGACTTTTTTGATGAATACAATAAATAGAGTTGAAAAAGTTGAGAATGCCTGCCTGCCGGCAGGCAGGAGTTGAGAATGAGTTTTACCAGATAAAACTTTGACAATGAAATGATAATGGGGAGTTGCCTTTGCATCAATTCATAATTAATCACTCATAATTAATACTTCATCTGGGACCGATTTTTTTGTTGGCAGCAGCTTTACCTGATCATGATTGCCCTCGAGCCAGTTACGCCATTCCTGTCGACCGTTTACCTGCAATGTATTGATTTGCGTGTTCATAATAGGCATCAGATAACCTATTGAGTTACGACAAAATGAATTATTTCTCAATTTACAATATGTATGTTAACAATAAAATTGTAATTGTCACCGGTTCGAACAGTGGCATTGGTCTCCACACAGCAAAAATGCTTGCCCTGAGGGGTGCAAAAGTAATTATGGCATGCCGTAATATTGAAAAGACAAGGATTGCTGCCGGAAAAATATATAAGCAAGACAAGAATGCAGAACTGGAGATAATTCACCTTGACCTTTCTGAACTGGCATCGGTAAGGCGATTCGCAGCGGAGATCAATAAGAGGTATGACAGGCTCGATATACTGATAAATAATGCAGGGGTACTGGCTACTCCATATAAAAAGACCAGTGACGGTTTCGAATGGCAGTTCGGTATAAACCACCTGGGTCACTTTGCCCTTACAGGCCTCCTGATTGACCTGCTGATGAAAACTAATGGTTCAAGGGTTGTAACGGTTACCAGTATAGCTCATTTCAGCGGCAAAATACATTTCGATGATCTGTCAGGCGCGACATGGTACGGCAGGATGAGGGCATACAGGCAGTCCAAGCTTGCCAACCTGCTTTTTGCATATGAATTGCAGAAAAGACTTAAGAGATCGGGATCAGGTACAATATCAGTGGCGGCACAGCCTGGTATCAGTTCAACACATATAGTATGGCTTCCTTTCCCGGTTAATATACTGAAGAATCTTGTATTGATGAGTGCCGCAAAGGGGTCACTTTCGGTACTTATGGCGGCAACAGAAAAAAACATCAAGGGTGGTGAATATATTGGTCCTTCCGGTATCTGGCATGTTTATGGCTATCCATCTGTTCTCAGGTCCGGTAAATCATCCTATGATGAGGCATTATGGGCTAAACTGTGGAAGGTGTCAGAACAGATGACAGGAATATCCTATCTGAATGTTTAATAAGGAATTGTTTTAACATTATTCTTTTCCGGTATTACATAGGTGTATAATCCGCCCGCTATAGGTATTCATTTTTTCCGTAGCCTGGATTTAACCATGGTCAACGGGTTCCATATGTATTGTAGATTCAATATCTAACTTATTCCTTATTTCATTTTCAATTTTGGTAATCAAATCATGACCCTTGATTATTGAAATATCACCATCCATTATAATATGAAAAGTTAATTCCTTATGATTAACATAATTATGGATTTGAAAGTGATGGGGGTGGAGGTCTTTCCCCGCTGTTGAATGAACGATGGATTTAATGTTATTTACAAGTTCCTGGCTTGGCTTTTCGCCAAGGATTTTATTTATCGATTCAGCAACAATTTCATATGCGGCATAGAAAATCATCAGGGAAATTATAATTCCCAGTACACTGTCAATCCACCAGAAATAATTCCTCAGCATGATACCAATAAGCACGATTAATGATGATAAAGCATCAGTACGGTGATGCCAGCCGTCAGCTTTTACAGATGCATTTTCAAATTTGCGGGATAGATAGAAAGCATATTGAGCAAGTCCTTCTTTTACCAGTATTGATACAATTGTTACTATAATTGCAACCAGGCCAAAATCTGCAGATTCCCCTTCCCTGAAATTTATAACAGAATCTTTAATAAAATTCCAGGCTATGATTGACAGCAGAAAACCTATAAATAAAGCTGCTATATGTTCCCATCGCCCGTGACCGAATGGATGTTCTTTATCCGCTTTTCTTGCTGAGAGTTTTGTTCCTGCGATAACTATCACCGAACTTGCCGAATCGGAAAGTGTATGCCAGGCATCGGCTACCAGTGCTATTGAATTTGATATTATTCCTGCCCATAATTTAAGACCGAAAAGAACAACATTGGCAACAATTGACACTATTCCTTCAAGGTATCCGGCTCGTTGTCTTTTTTTCATAAACGTAATTATTCAGGATAGTTCTTTAACGCTGTAAAGGTAACATAGTTATATTTAAATAGCCATAAAACGTAATATCTTATAGTTGTTATCGGGCTAAGTAAATCAACATACAATTATTTTGGTCATTGTTTTGGTCAGTCGCTTAAACAATGTTATATTTGCACACACATTGCGGGGTGGAGCAGTGGTAGCTCGTTGGGCTCATAACCCAAAGGTCAGAGGTTCGAATCCTCTCCCCGCTACAAAGAAAAAGCCCTGGTGCGAAAGCACCGGGGATTTTTATTTTTAGCCCGACCTGAGCTTGCTCAAGGGAGGGATAAAAATAAAAAGACACGACAGACGCCGAAGGCGTATGCAGGGCTTTTTCTTTGTAAAGCACCCCCTGATGGATCACGAGGAGTGAAACGACGAGTAATCCTTGTGGGGAAAGTTGATAAGGTTGAAAAAGCAGACGCCGAAGGCGTATGCAGGGCTTTTTCTTTGTAAAGCACCCCGACCTTAGCCGAGCCTGGGATTCCGGGCGAAGGTTAAGGACACCCCTCCTTAAACTTTCTGGCGAAAATCCAAGGAGGGGAAAGTTTATTGTAAAGCTACCCCCCGAAGATCACGCGACCGCAGGGAGCGTAATCTTCCCCCCGCTACCAATAAGAGAAAACAAGCCCTGTAAGTCAATAACTTACGGGGTTTTGTTTTTAAATTGGAAACATATTGGAAATATTTTGCCGAATAACATTATATATTAACTGTATTGAGATCGTTGCTCAGAAATGCTTAGAAAAAATCTACATTGTTACCTATTCAATTGGGTAGATTCAATCGTAAAATAATGAATATTAGGATCAGATTCAAACAGATATTCAACAGATATATCATCATCTCGATAGTAATTTATTGCATATAAATTATTCTCCCTATTAGTATCTAAATCTGTGACTATATATTCACTAAGTTCTTTATATGGGAAACTATTTTTTACTTCTTTTAACAAATCTTCAGCATATTGAGATAAATATTTATCGCTTATTCGTATCCAAATTTTTGGATGATTATATATTGTAACTTGAATTACTAAGAAAGGTATAAACTTCTGTATGCTTTCATCCATTACTGATATACTCAAAGCAAACGAGCTGATAACACGTAGTATGAGCAGGAAAGGAAATTGTTGGGACAATGCAGTAGCTGAGAGCTTTTTTAAGACGATCAAAGTTGAATGGATTTACACAAGAAG
>JAYEGY010000049.1:0-64123 GCA_034659275.1 Bacteroidota bacterium
CAGGATCATGTTGATAAGGATCTCCTCTTTGCCGGCACGGAATACGGTGTGTTTGCCAGCCTCGACGGTGGTAAGAACTGGAAGCAGCTCAAGGCCGGCATACCAACCTGTAATATAAGGGATATGACCATACAGGAAAGGGAAAACGACCTGGTGCTGGCCAGCTTCGGAAGGGGATTCTATGTTCTCGACAACTATGCACCAATGCGGGAGATAAGTCCGGAAGTGATTAATCAAGCGGGGCATATTTCCCCAGTAAAAGATGCCCTTATCTTCAATACCTGGAGACCACTAGGTGGATTGGGAAGCAAAGAGAAAGGCTTCCAGGGGGAAGATTATTTCAGTGCACCAAACCCTGAACAGGGAGCAATTTTCACGTACTGGGTAAAAGAAGGGCTTACCACACTGGAAGCAGAAAGGGAAAAGAGAGAAGCAGAAGCCTTCAAGGAGAAAAAAGACATTCCATACCCCACACTTGAAGAGTTCAAGGCTGAGCAGGATCACATGGGATCTGAAATACCCTGCCGATCTTGCGGTAAGGGAAAATCAGGCATCAGCCAAAAATGGCTTGCCCTCATCGAATGTATTTGTACTGGCCGGCAAGGTGGAATTTTCGGTACTTGATCTTGATCCCGTTTCATCACTGCGCAGCCGGGTACGAACAGCTGTTTACAGTGTTTCAGGTTCCACATCCAATATAACTGGAACGGCAAAGAAAAGCTACGAAACAGCCGTTGAAGAATTTGAATCTGTATATGCTGAGATCAAAGCCCTTGTAAAAGAGTTTGAAGCATTTGACAAAAAGCTTAACGAACTTGGAGCGCCAACGACACCCGGTAGATTTCCGGATTGGAAGCAGGGACGACTAATGACTAAAAGAATAGGGCTGGCACGGATTGGGAAATCCGTGTCAGCAATTTTGTTCAGGAGGACACACGCATTTTTTCCGCGCCAAAGTGCTGATCGAGTATAGATACTATTTCATTGGCATTTGTTTCTATTGGGCGGTGTGTTACCTTAAGTACGTGAAAGCCGCCCTTTGCAAATATATTTTTAGCATAGTCTAGCTCCATCCGCACTTTTCTCGGATTAATATAATCATGGTCGTCTGAGAGCCCCATCTCCCTGATCCTGTTAGTTCGCTGGGTAATCAGGTAATTGGTCATTGTGATAAGCCCGAATACCCTTCGTGAATCAACTTCAAATAACTCCTCCGGAGGTTTGTGTCCGAGGATTATAGGTACGTTGGCCACCCTCCAACCGAACATACCAAGATAAATACTCAGGGGTGTCTTGCCTGTTCTGGAAACCCCGGTAAGTATAATGTCAGCCTTTGAAAGCCTGTGGACATTAAGACCGTCATCATGCTTCATTGTGAATTCAATGGCCTCAACCCTCCTGAAATATTCAATGTTACTGAGCCTGTATAATCCCGGCTTGCTTAATGGCTGAGTGTCCAGAGATTCAGAGAGATAATCGGAAAGGCCACCAACAATGTCAAAATTCGGGACTCCATGCTCCTCACAGGTCCTGATCACCTCTTTGCGCATTACGGGGTCAACCATAGTGTGAACAATAACACCTTTTCTTGTCTTTGCCTTCTCAACAGTTTCAAGAATAATCTGTTTTGAATTAACATCAGGTACAACCTTTATAGGGCACTTATATTCTGGAAACTGTATAAGAACCGATCTTACTACATTAGTACCTGAAAGACCTTTCCCTCCTGAAACAATAAATATTTTAGGACATATTTTGTTATCGCTGTTACTGCTGTTTTTGCTGTTTTGCATGATATCCTGCCTTATGAAAAACTACTTCCAAAAGATAAGATATTTTATTTAATTACTTTCCACCTTCACTAAGGCTTCTGCGGGTGAAGCACAAAGGATGACAATTTTTCTTTAAATTAGCAAATAGAATATTAAAAGAGAATTGTCATGAAAACTCCATTTCTCAGAAGGTTACGGAATTTTTTCCGCACGACGGCGCTTGGTGGGCTGGTTGCAATATTACCCCTTGTATTGATCATTATCTTCTTCCGGTGGATAGTAAACCTTATACAGAGATACCTTGAACCACTGGTAAATCTTATTAATACCGAGTCGGAATTGATGATAATTGCATTATACATACTGGCAGTTATCGCCATTATATTTTTATTTTTCCTGCTAGGCCTTTTCATCAAGACCAGGATTGGAAATTTCTTCCGCACCATCCTCGAGGAGCAATACCTTTCAAAAATCCCCGGTTATAAACTGGCCCGGGAGACTGTCATGCAATTTTTCGGTAAACAAAAGTCATTCTTCAAGGAAGTGGTGCTGGTTGATATCTTTAATTCGGGTTCACTCATGACGGGTTTCATCACTGATGACCATGAAGACAGTGATTTTCTGACCGTTTTTGTTCCAACAGGGCCTAACCCCACATCGGGCAATATTTACCATGTCCTGAAGGAAAAAACTATTCGTACAAAAACCACCGTAGACATAGGTATGAAGTCAATAATAAGCTGTGGTGCAGGATCATCGAACATCTTTAAAGACCGTAAGGAAAGGATGAACCTGGAAGATGATTTACGCAATAAGTAAAGCGAGGTAATGATGCCTATTGTTTCTCAATAAGATCAGTGCTTACCTCCCAGTTATCTGTACGGAAGGGTGATGCCGGCAGCCCTTCAGAGTTAAACAGATTGGGTTCCGGGGCATTTGTAAAGCCATACCTCACAGCCACCGGCTCTTTAACCATATCAGACCATACAATTACATTATTCCCTTCAATGATGGCCTGAGCCTCGTAAAAAACCCTGTCATAACCGGCTATCTGAAAACATCTCAGTTTTCCTTCGGTATATTCCAGTCCACGGGCTGTATGGCTGAAAAATAAACGGGCCTTTTTTATACCCTCATCTTCTTCTATCTCCATTTTCTTGAACACAGGGCCTGAATAAGTAAGCCCTTTTACACCATAATGCAATGCCAGTGCGTTTCGTGCCAACCTGCGACCCACCTCCTGCTTTCTTACCGGGTGAATATCATCAGGATTACCTATGTCAGAAGTAACGACCATCCCAGTTCCAGGTACTTCAAGAGCCATGAGCTGAGCTTCACGGACCAGTGCACCCACCATCGGCCTGTCATACTTATACGGAGCAATCTGTACGTAGTAAAAAGGGAAATCACCCTGGTTAAAATGTTTCCTCCAGTCTTTTATCATTGCCGGCAAAAGTTTACGGTAATGAAGAGCATCATGGCGGTTTGCCTCCCCCTGGTACCATATTGCTCCTGAAATGGACATTTTCAACAACGGCTTTATCATGGCATTGAATAAGCGTGCTGGTTTCCTGTGCTCTTCAACCTCCGAATAATCCCTTTGGGCATAAAAAGACAGGTCCTTATTGCTTTCAAGCTCCCGGGCACTTGTCCATGCCTCAGCCGGTGTTCTTCCCCAGCTGGTCAGTACCAATCCAACGGGGACTCCTATCTTCCTGTTCAACTCCCTGCCAAAGAAGAAAGCCACAGCACTGAATTCAGCTACCGTTTGGGTATTTACAGGCATCCATTGCCCCTGGCAGTCATCAAGCGGAGTATCCGATGTGTTTTTCTTTAGCTGGAATAACCTTATTAAAGGATATTTATTCCTTTCAATATCAATACTGTCACGCTCAAACCATGGATTGCTCCATCCACCCATCCAGTTTATTTTATATTCCATGTTCGATTGCCCGGAGCATATCCACACATCACCCAGTAATATATTTTTCACTATTATATCACTTGAACCGCTTATATAAATATTATAAGGACCGCCTGCAATTGTTGTGGGGATACTCACCGACCATTCGCCATTTTCATCGGCTGTTGACACGAATTCATCAAGAGCCCATCCGGCCCTTACTTTTACTTCTGCACCGGGATCATCCCAGCCCCATACAGTGGCTTCAGCGTTACGCTGCAAGACCATGCTGTCAGCAATCACAGCGGGCAGCCGAAGCTGGGAAAGCGCTGAATGGCCCGGGATTACGATTGCCAAAAAGAAGATTACAGTTTTGATTTTCATAACTGGAGATTTGAAAAACTTTTGATTTTAAAAATAGTAAGAACATTTCTCTTATGTGAAAAAACGTTAAAAATCTTCTTTTAAATCAAAAACAGGCCGGATAATTCCTTATAATTTATTAATATTTGAAAGAAAAAAAAGAAAAAATATCCACTATGCTAACAAATTCCCGGAAAAGAATCCCTGTATTCGCAGGGATAATTATTGCATTTATCCTGGTGCCAGTAACACTGAAAGCCCAGGATGTACCAATCAGTTTCGACCGGTACCATAGTTATAACGGTACTTCTGAATACCTGAAAAAGGTGAACAAAGCATACCCTGGTATCACGGAACTGATGACAATAGGTGAAAGCACAATGGGAAGACCCATTTACCTGCTCGTAATATCCAATATGAGTAAGGGAACAACCATTGACAGGCATATCGATCTTAGGAATGAGCGAAAAGAAAATATCGAGAATGTACCTCCGATGAAAATACACCAGGGTAAGCCCGGTCATTTCATAAGCGGATCAACACATGGCAATGAATATACGGGGACAGAGGTCTGCCTGTATATGATTGATAAACTTGTTAGCTCTTATGGTAATGATGAAACAATCACCGGCCTGGTTGATAACAGGGCATTTTATATATGCCCTGTAATAAATCCCGATGGTGTGTATAACAGTGTTGAAAAGGGAATAAGACAGCGTAATAACTCCATGGAAAAGGATGATGATGAAGATGGAAGGATAAACGAAGACGGCGTGGATGATATTGATGGTGACGGTTTTATCACATCATTCAGGTATGAGGATGATGAGGGCAGGTATGTTATTGATGATGTTGATCCCCGGCTGATGGTAAGACTGGGACGTGATGAAGAAACAGATAAACAGAGGTATTCAGTCATAAGGGAGGCCCTGGACAATGACAAGGACGGTAAAATAGGAGAAGATCCGGAGTCAGGCATCGATCTGAACAGGAACTTCCCTGAAGGCTGGAACCTGGATGCGGGTAATCCTTATCCCATGTCAGAACCCGAGACACGCAATGTATTCGAATTCCAGCTTGATCATCCCAATATCTTTGTGTCTTTTCATTATCACAATACCGGCAGGCTGATCATGTTCCAGGCCCCACCTCCAGTGCAACTGTCGTCCAGCCAGACCGAGGAACTGCGGGAAAGAACGGAAGAACGCCTTGAGGAAATGAGAAAAACAGATAAATATGCCCAGCTTTTCGCAAGGCGTGTAAGCGATGAATACCAGCATGATATGGATGTTCAAACAAAAATAGTAAGCGAGGGAGCATATATACTGAAGAACTATAGACCGGTTATAGGCGGGCTGTCCGGGCAGGCCCATGCAGCAACCTACTACATGCTGGGGGCCTACTCCTACCTGATCGAATTATGGGGGTCGCCCGTCACCATAGCTGACACCGATAATGATGGCAAGCTGTCAGACGAAGAATATATGAAATGGATAGATCTCGACCTGGCAGGTGACGGATGGATAGACCCACATAAGGTCAAGCATCCCGACCTGGGTGATGTATGGATAGGCGGTTCAGCTAAAAAGCATATGCAAAGAACACCACCCTCCAGGTATATTGAAATGGAGGCTGAAAAGAATGCAAGGTTTGTCATGTATTGCGCCAGCCAGTTCCCTGAGGTGAAAATAGATGATATAAGTATCAAAGCAATAAGCAATAAAATATACCAGGTGGATGTCAGGGTGGAAAATGAGAGTGAATACCCCACCGCATCTGACAGGGCGGTACAGCTTAAGCGTCATACACCCGACATCCTGATGTACGAGGGGTCGGATAATATCACCCTGGTTGAAACTTCAGGAAAAGACCTTGATGACGGAAGCAGGCGCCGTCGCTATTCATATTTAAGGAGGTCGGCACCGGAGACTGAAACACAGCTGTCGGCCGGAGAAAAAACCGAATTCCGCCTGAAAGGAAAAGAGAAAAAAGTTATAAGGTATTTCATTGCCATGGAAGGCAGGAAGGGCACAGTTGATTTTACCCTCGAGTCAAAAACAGGGGGCAGCGATAAGGAGAGTATATCGATTGTTGTAGAATAATGTCGTAGCCAGGCACGGATCCCGCCTCCGCAGAGCTACGGCGGACGGAGCTGGAGATCCGCGCCAGCGTAGGTGGAGACTTAGCCTAAACTCAGATCCTTCACTTCGTTCAGGATGACAGTTATTTCTTAAGTACCTTCTTCAGCACCTCATCCTTGTTGAGCTTCTTGGTGCAGAAGAACCAGTCGTGGCATGTTACATCGGGGTCACTCTTGCTCATCCTTTCTTCTGCCACTCCGCATGATCCCGCGGTAGGCACTATCACCTCGTCACCCGGATGCCAGTCGGCAGGGGTTGCAACCTTAAATTCATCCGCAGTTTTAAGTGCAATCAATACCCTGTAAAGCTCATTGAAATTACGTCCGAGGCTTAACGGATAATAAATGATCGTACGTATTATTCCTTCAGGGTCAATGTAAAATACTGCCCTCACAGCCTGAGTTGCAGCTTCATTTGGCTGTACCATTCCGTATTTGCTGGCCACATTCATGCTGACATCGTCAATGAGGGGAAACTTAATCTCAATATTTTTCATCCCTTTGAATTCAATCTTCTCCTTAATGGTTCTTAACCATGCTATATGGCTGTATAAACCATCTACCGAAAGGCCTATAAGCTTGCAGTCAGCTTCTTCGAACTGGTCTGCCATTTTCCCGAAAGTCATGAATTCAGACGTACACACAGGCGTGAAGTCAGCCGGGTGACTGAATAAGATGGTCCAGTGTCCTTTGAAATCTTCAGGAAATTTAATTTCACCCTGTGTGGTTTTAGCTGTAAATGCAGGTGCCTTTTCACCTATTTTTGGCATTCCTACAATTTCTTTGTTCTCTTCCATTGTTATTGATTTTTAGTGTTAGTAATTATTATTTGTCAAAAAATTTTCCTTTAATCTGTAACTGTATATCCTCAATCCTGAAACCGGGAATCTTTCGTTTATTAAAATATTCATTCAGCATTCTGTTTAGCTCCTCGTCATGATAATCCTCAATCCTGCCGGAATCAAGTGAGTAAAGATGATGGTGCTGATATGTGCAGGCATCATATCTCATAACATCCCTGTCAGTGTTTACCCTCCTTATAAGTTTATGCTCCACAAAAACTTCCAGGATTTTATAAATGGTGCCCATGGCTATATTTGGATTCTTTTTCCTGATAACATCAATAATGTATTCCGCTGAAGGATGCTCACCCTCACAGTTATAAAGAACTTCCAGTACAGCCACCCTCTGGGGCGTTATTTTAAGCCCCTTTTCTTTTAAAAGGCCTGCTATATCCGGTGTCTTCATCATTCGAAAATGTAAATAAGATTAATTCCTATTTAAGAATCAGTAAATTTACAAATATTATCACAAGATGCAAAGAAAAAACACATTTTGATTCTGATTCTACGGTATAATTATTGTACCATTGCATTAACAATTAACCCTTTTCATGAGATTAATTCACCTGGTAATATTATTATTCCCTGTCCTGCTCTCTGCCCAGGAAAGCTATACCATCAGTGGAAGGATAACGGAAAAAAATACGGGTGAAGATCTTATAGGTGCCACTGTTGTACTTGAACCCTCTTTGCAGGGAACAGTCACCAATGATTACGGTTTTTATTCAATTACGGCCCCTGCCGGCACTTACCGCATCAGGTTCAGTTTTATCGGATATGAAACCATAGAAAAAGACATTGCACTCGATAAAAATATCAAGCTGGACGTTGAGCTAAGCCAGACAAGCATTGAACTTAATGAAGTGGTAATTTCAGCTATCCGTTCTGACCGTAATATATCGAAAGCCGAAATGAGTGTTGACAGGCTTGACATAAAACAGGTTGACCTCATCCCGGTACTTATTGGCGAAAAGGATATATTGAAAACGCTACAGTTACTACCGGGCATAAGCACTGTTTCGGAAGGCAGCACGGGCTTTAACGTAAGGGGAGGGTCAATTGATCAGAACCTTATTTTACTCGACGAAGCATCGGTTTACAGTGCTTCCCACCTGGCCGGTTTCTTCTCGGTTTTCAATTCTGATATCATTAAAGATATCACAGTTTATAAGGGAGGCATCCCTTCACTCCATGGAGGCAGGGCTGCCTCGGTAGTTGACATAACAATGAACAACGGCAACAATAAGGAATTTGCCGGGAAAGGGGGCATTGGTCTTTTATCCACGCGCTTGAGCATCGAAGGCCCCGTTATCAAAGACAAAATGTCCTACTTATTATCAGGTAGAAGATCCTATGCCGACATAATCCTAAAAGCTCTTCCTTTGGATATTATTGAAGAAGGCACACGCTTATTTTTTTATGATTTCAATGCCAAGCTCAACCTCACAGCAAATGATAAAAACAGGTTTTTCCTTTCCGCGTACATGGGGAGAGATGTGTTCGGCTATGAAAAATACGGTACAACCTGGGGTAATTATACCGGCACTTTCAGGTGGAATCACCTCTTCAGTGACAGGGTATTTTCCAACACCTCTCTTATATACAGTGATTTTTCCTACGGCTTTAACCTGGAATCGGATATTAAATATGATTCAGGTATCAAGGATTATGGTATAAAACATGACATATCCATATTCCTTAAGCCGGATAATACAATAAACACAGGGCTTGAGTTACATTACAGGGATTTTAATCCCGGCTCATTACTTTCTTCCGGAAGCGATGCAACGGATATTATTATTGAAAAGAAAAAAGCCATTGAAGCCGGGATGTACATTCAGAATAAGCATAAGATAAGCCGGGTAATCAATGCAAATTATGGCTTAAGGCTCTCGGCTTTTGGTCAGTTAACCGACGCCGGTGAAATGAGGAATTACATTACTGCAGAACCCAGGCTGTCATTAAACTGCAGGATCAACGATAAATCATCATTCAAGGTATCATACAACAGGATGAGCCAGTACCTCCACTTGCTTTCAAACAGCACTGCCGGCCAGGTTACGGATATCTGGGTCCCCAGTTCATCGCGTATCAGCCCGGTTATAGCAGACCAGCTGGCCACGGGCTTTTTCAGGAACTTTTTAAATGACAGTTTTGAATCATCAGTTGAGATATATTATAAAAAACTTCAAAACATAACTGACTTTGAGGACGGGACAAACATAATCCTTAACGAGAATATAGAAGAGCAGATAATTGCAGGCATGGGCAGAAGCTACGGTGCCGAATTATATATCAAGAAAAATCAGGGCCGCTTCAGGGGCTGGCTGAGCTATACCCTCTCACGTACCGAGAACAGGATAGAAGGCATAAACAATAATGAATGGTACCCTTCGAAGTATGATAAGATACACGATATAGCCATTGTGGGGTCCTATGATCTCACAGGCCGCATATCATTATCATCCGTTTTTGTTTATGCCACGGGGAATGCCGTAACCTTCCCCAGCGGTAAGTACGAACTCAACGGTAAAGTCATACCGTATTTCACTGAAAGAAACGGTTACCGCATGCCCTCATATCACAGACTTGATTTAAGCATGAAGATAAGAGGAAAAAAAGGAAAGCGTTTTAATACGAGCTGGGATATATCAATTTACAATATATATAACAGGCATAATGCTTATTCAATATATTTCAGGGAAGATGAAAACAATGGTGGGGCAACGGAAGCTGTTAAGCTGAGCTTATTTGGGATTGTTCCCTCTGTAACATTTAATATGAGTTTCTGATGAAAAAAGCTTTTTTCATAATATTCATTACTTCTTTTGTAGCAATATCCTGCGAGGAAGTCATTGACATCAATCTCAATGATTCGTCACCCCGGCTGGTTGCCGAAGGCAGTATACTGTATAATTCAGTATGCAATGTGAGACTGACATATACATCCAACTACTTCGACACTACAGGAGCTACTGTTGAAGAGAATGCCATCATCACCATATCCGACAGTGAAGAAAGATCTGAAGTTCTGGAATATACAGGCGAAGGTAATTACAGGGGCGATGTGATTACAGGACTCCCCGGGCATATTTATACCATAACCATTACCGTGAGCAATAATGAGTACCAGGCTCAGTCGTCATTACACCATCATCCCACACTTCTTAAGCTTATATACGAAGAGCTTGAAATCCCTCATTATACTGAAAAGACTATTTACACAATAAAAAGCCTGATTGTGGATGACAGATACCATGAAAATTATTACCTGTTCAGGTACTACAGGAACGGTGAAATGTTGAATGACTATTATTCAACATACAGTGACCGTTTCATTCAAAGTGACACCGTATTATATTCCGATTACATGCTTGATTTTTACCGGGGCGACACTGTAAAGGTTGAATTTTATGCCATTGACAGGAAGGTATACAATTATTTCAACCTGGTAAATGATGTTTTATTCAGTCCCATGAACTCTTCAACGCCTTTTAACCCCGCATCCAACTTCACCGGCGGCATTCTTGGTTATTTTATGGCTGCTTCATTCGACAGTAAAACTATAATCATTGATTAATCATACATACTATCATAGTCCCTGTTTGCTTTCCGTAGTATTATCCTGACCATGCAGGGGAAAAATCTCAGAGCAAATCCCTGTAATTTGCCCACTGTGCTCAGGGTCACTGATTTTTTCTTTTTATATACCAGCCTGGCTATTTCTTTTGCCACATCCTCCCTTCTTGCTTTCTTCTGACCCCTTTCAGGAAGTTTTTTGTATGTTCCGTCGGGGTATAATATTTGCTTATTTTCTTCATTCTCGGTAAAGCCGACGTATATTATCCCGGTATGGAGTCCTTTTTTTTCCAGCTCAACCTGCATTGCTTCAGCCAGTGCACTCAGGCCCATTTTAGAAACACTGTAAGTAGAATGACCCGGCATCCCCACTTTGCCTGCGAGGGTGGATATAAAAACAACACTGCCTTTTGTCTTAATAAGATGGGGAAGTGCAAATGTACTCATATACACCGGTCCCATCAGGTTGATGCCGACCACCCTGTCCCAGGCATCTATTGACAGTTCACGAAATTTACCATGGCTTCCAATCCCTGCATTATTGATAAGAATATCCAGTTTGCCATATTCTTTTATTATACTGTCTATCATGCCACGGCATTGATCACTGTCAGATACATCACCGGCCAGCTTCAGACATGTAATATTATTTTTCTCTAGCTCCCGGCATGTCTCCTCAAGCGACTCAAGCTTACGGCCATTGATACATACTTTAGCACCATAGCTGCCCAGAAGCCCGGCAGTTGCCTTCCCTATGCCCTTGCTTGATCCTGTGATAAATACAACTTTATCCTTAAAATGTTTCTCCATTATCTTTCTTTATATAATCATTATCCCTGAACCATTTAACCGCTTCCCTCAATGCATCACTCACCGGTGTCTGGGGCATTCCCAGTTCATCCACGGCTTTTTTGCTTGAATAAAAGTGTTTTTCGGTAGATATAAGTGCCATGGGATAGTTAAGCGGTGGCGTGAACCTGAAAATTGCAGAGCCCAATGAAAGAAGGCCTCCGTATGCCAGTGTAAGGAATTTGGGCATTTTCAATGAGGGTGCTTTTACACCGAGGGCAGTGGCCATTTTTTCAAAAGCTTCCTTATAGGTAAGGTTTTCATTGGCCAGGATATAACATTCGCCGGTTCGACCTTTGTCTATTGCATTGATTATTGTTTGTGCTACATCTTTCACATACACAAAATTCCTTCCACCGGCAGGGTACCCGGGTAGTTTACCCTGGCCCACAGCTAATATCATGGTCCCTGAACTGGGTTTTGAATCATAGGGTCCGATCATAAAGGTAGGGTTCAGGATAACAGCATTCAGTCCTTCTTCCCTCACTGCTTTTAATACCTCCTGTTGAGCCGCATTTTTTGAACACATATAATCCAGTTTAAACTTCTCCCCTGCATAGGGTCGACCCTCGTCACCCGGATCGGATTCATCGCCCGGCCCGAAAGAATTTGCTGTACCAATATGAATTAACTTTGATATTCCCAGCTCTTTAACCGCAGCGATAACATTCCTAGTACCTTCAACATTAATTTTCCAGTAGTTTTTATTCCTCGGGGGCAAGGTATCTGTTTTTGCCGCAGCATGAATAACAACATCATACCCTTTCATTGCATTTTTCAGCTCTTCATAGTTGAGTATGCTGCCCCATGATTTTGTTATGTTCAGCTCCCTGAGATAGCGGGCCTCTTTACCCGTTTCAATGAATACTTTTACGTCATAATCCCAGTCAAGGAGTATTCTCACAAGGTTATTACCCAGTATACCGTCAGCCCCGGTAATAAATATTTTCATTTTTTATTCTTTTCATAAGTATTTCACCTGACAATTATCTCATCGGCAAATATCCATGCTTTATCTCCTGCTCCGGCATGCCACTCCGGGCATTCAATAATACTCTGGCCCAATACGCGTACATACCTTACCTGCCGGGGTTTTAACGTAAAGGCAAATTCTTTTATTTCCCTATCCTGTCCCCTGGTCTTGAGGTCATTATCCGCCCTCGCAAGGTCAGTGAATGATTCCCCGTCGACCGAGGTCTGGAAGAGAACATATTCCGGGAGGAAGACCCAGCTTCCCACGCTGCTTAAAAAGCTTATTGAGACCGATGACACATCTGTTATTGCATTCAGATCAATGGTAACATCAAGATCTTTACCATCAAATCCCTGCCACTGGCCATCGGCAAAATTCAGGGATCCTTTTATCCCGTTCACCAGTGTCAGTTCTCCAGAAGCCTCATATTTATCGCTGTACTTATGGGCGTAGGTAACATCACATCCGGTTGCTTCATGGATATATACTGTTTCCTCGCTTATTCGGCCTCTTGATGTGTCCCCGGTAAAAACAGCTGCTTTAATGCTGCGTGTAGAGTCAACCATAAGTGGTTGAGAGTAAATCGCGGAACCAGCGGACGCGTCAGTGCCATCAAGGGTATAATGTATCTCCGCACCGGGGAACCCTGATTCCATGCTCACTACTACCGCGTTCTTGCTTTCATCGTATTTTGCTTCTATATAAACACTGAATAAGGCCTTTGAATAATTAAGTCCCATTATATCTAATCTCTCGAAGAATTTGCTCAACCTGCGGCTGAAATCTTTCCAGTCAAGTTTATCCTGCGGCAGCCATAATACTTCAGCGAGTGCTGTCATACGGGGCAAAACCATATATTCAGCATGATCACCGGTTTTAATATACTCAGTCCAGAGGTTAGCCTGTGCTCCCAGGATATATTTCTCTTCCTCTTCAGAGAGGGCATCTGGTACGGGATCAAATGAGTATACTTTTTTCACCGGGGTATATCCCCCTATAGCCCTGGGTTCAGTTGCTTCATCATCCTGGTAGTGATCAAAATAGCAATGGGAACCAGGGCTCATCACTACATAATGACCGCTATGGGCAGCTTCAATACCTCCCGACATTCCCCTCCATGACATTACTGCTGCGCCTGGCGCCAGTCCGCCTTCCAGTATTTCGTCCCATCCAATTAGCTTCCTACCGTTTGCGGAAAGAAATTTTTCTATTCGCTTAATGAAATAACTCTGTAGTTCAGCTTCATCCTTTAATCCTTCCTGCCTTATTTTTGCCTGGCAGTCAGGACATTCCTCCCACCTCGACTTATCAGCCTCGTCGCCACCGATATGTATATATTCAGAAGGAAAAAGATCCATTACTTCCGTTAACACATCCTGGAGGAAGTCGAAAGTTTTCTCTTTACCGGCGCAATAGATATCGCTAATGGGCCAAAATCCTCCGGGGGGAACGGTAAAAGGTCCACCGGTGCATGATAACTCGGGGTATGCTGCCAGGGCCGAAGTAACATGTGCGGGCATTTCTATTTCAGGAACAATTGTAACATGCCTTTCCTGCGCGTATTTTACTATATCCCTGATCTCTTCCTGTGTATAGAAACCACCATAAGTGGCAACCTCTCCCGGTTTCTGAGGTTCCCGTGCATTCCATGGCTGATCTTCACGGTTAACACGCCAGCCACCAACTCCGGTAAGCTTTGGATATTTCTTTATCTCAATCCTCCATCCCTGGTCGTCGACCAAATGCCAGTGAAAGACATTCATCTTATGCATGGCAATAAGATCTATGTAACGCTTAACAAATTCCACTGGAAAAAAATGCCTGCTTACGTCAAGATGCATACCACGCCAGGAAAACCTTGGATAATCTTCAATGTAAATACAGGGGACCTCCCATGATATAATATCAGCTTTTCCCGAAGCTTCAAATTCAGGTGGGAAAAGTTGCCTCACGGTCTGGATACCATAAAAAATACCCACGGGATCGGGTGCACTGATATGTATCTTTCTCCTGTCAATCTCAAGAGTGTAAGACTCATCACCATTTATTGAAGTATCTGCAAGTTCCAGGATAATACCTTTCGGGGCGTCGATATCATTGTCTATAGCCAGGGAGTAGCCTGTAGGTGCTTCAATCATTTCTGCAAAATGTTTTGCTGTTTGCTGCAAGCGCGGGCTATCAGTTACATGAATAACCGTTGCCTTGTCGAGCCTGAAAACACCGCCTCGCTCTTCAATGCAAACAGGCTTTGGCAGAAGTACAAGTTCCCTGACTTCGCTTCTTTGCCTTTTACATGAAAAGAATGACAGCAGGGTAATTACCATAATAAGTTGGATTACAATTGCCCTCATAAATGTGATTTTCGGTATTTAATAATATTCGGGGCGGGAAATTATAAAATAATAAGCAGAAAATAAGCTAAAGGGACTATTTTTGTTATACCATATGCTTTGTTTGATATTGCTTATACTTTAAAGGATACGGCATATTTTATCAGGGACCATAAGAGGTATAAAATGAAAGAATCTTTGTTCGGGAAAAGTATAGATGAGTTAATCCCAATAGTAAAGGAGGAAGGTCTGCCGGCATTTACAGCCCGACAGATAGCTGAATGGCTCTATAAACACAGGGTCAGCAGTATTGATGATATGACAAACCTGTCGAAACGTGCCAGGGAAGGTCTGAAAGAAAAATATGTCATTTCACATGCAGGCCCGGTTGGTGTTATGGAATCAGCTGATGGGACAAAGAAATACCTCTTCCCGGCCGGCGACGGTAAATTTATTGAAGCAGCTTATATACCTGAAAAAAGCAGGAATACATTATGTTTATCAAGCCAGGTTGGGTGCAGGATGGGATGTCCTTTCTGCATGACCGGCAGGCAGGGCTTACAGGGGAACCTGACTGCCGGGGAAATACTGAACCAGGTAATACGCATCCCCGAAACCGAAGACATCACCAACCTGGTATACATGGGAATGGGCGAACCTTTTGATAATACTGAAAACGTTATACGTTCTGTTGAAATCCTGACCTCAGAATGGGGTTTTGCCATGTCGCCCAGACGTATCACCGTATCGACCATCGGAATAATACCCGGTATTAAGGAGTTTCTTGCTTCAACCGGGGCACATCTTGCAGTAAGTATGCATACTCCTTTCAGTGATGAACGCAGGGAACTGATGCCCGTTGAAAATAAATACCCACTTGAAGAAATAATGAAGGTCATAAAAGGTTACGACTGGGGTAGGCAGCGAAGAATATCATTTGAATATATAATGTTCAGGGGTATTAATGACAGCGACCGCCACGTAAATGAAATTACCAGGATGCTTGGCGGCTTGCGCTGCCGTGTTAACCTGATACGTTATCATTCTGTTCCCGGCATGCCTTACGAAAGCAGCAGTGATGAAACCATCACGAGATTCAGGGATAAATTAACTGCTAAAGGTATTACCACGACAATACGTGCATCCAGGGGCGAGGATATCATGGCGGCCTGCGGGATGCTGTCGACGATGAAAGATGAAATGCGAGATGCGAAAGATGAGATATGAATTTCATTATTGCTCGCTTCCACTGTCCAGAATCATTACCACCTCGCTAGCTCGGCCTCAGCCTTATTGTTAAATCTCAAGGTTGGACATTTCTTCGCTTATCTCAAACTCATATTCCGGGTATTCATAAACCGGTATCCTGGGTTCTGTTTCACCTATTGAATATCCCCATATGCTTTCATATTCATTGGGGTTCTCACCCAGGTCTGCCAGCTGGCTAAGGTATTCACTTATTGACTTTGATTCAATAATGATAACCTTGCCCATTTTATTAATGATGGGACTATGCAGCCTGGTGGGATCATGGTCAAACTCGAGTATTCTCCGTCCATACCTTGTTATACCTATCACCCTGTATGTCAGGCTTTTGCCCACGCCGGGAAGGTTAATCACGTTCCTGTCGGTTGCAAGGAAGGGTATATTGGCTTTCTGCCTTAATGAATTTATATTTTCCTGGATGTTTTCGGCTTCTGTAGGAAATTCCTTTATCTCATCATAATATTCCTCAGGTATGAAGCCAAGGACTTTTTCTTCAATCTGCTCCTGGACAGCCCTTGCATTGGGCGAAAAATTAAAATTATTCTCCATATAACCTTTCACTGAGAAAGTATAATATGTTAACACTCCGATGTCATTAAGCACCTTTCTCAGTTTGGAAGTGTGGCCCCTCCTCGAAGCCGCGGTGGTAAATACCAGCTGGTTTGTGACAGTCCAGCCTGCCCCTATCAGTTGTCTCAATCCGTCTCTTGCTTCAGGTGTCACTTCCATCGGTGATTCAAAATGTGTCTGTATGAGAAACTGTTTTATTCCTATGGCAGAGGCCTTTACCTTGAAATCACGTAAGACGGCAGCCAGTTCAGGACTTAATCTCTGGGGCAGGTATACCGGCAAGCGTGTACCTAATCTTACCCTTTGTATTTCGGCATGCTTTTCTCCCTCCTGAAGGTTTTTATTTGCTTTCTTTTTTCTCAGTGCCATATCGTAGACCGCATCGAGTATCTTTGCAAGTGATTTATCGGTACTCATAAGGGCATCCCCACCTGTAATTAGAATATCCCGTATCTGGGTATCCTTTTCGAAATACAACATTATATCTTTGAGCTTTTCACTCCATGATTTTCTAGGCTTAAGTTTATCAAGGTTGAAGTTAAGGTGACCTCTCTGGAAATCATACATGCGCTGGCATGATGAACATAAACCTGCACATGCCCTACCCATGGTATCAGGTATCAGTATTGCCACTTCAGGATACCTGCGGTGCACATTATTATAGGTTGGTAATATCCATCCTGCAGCATTGGGTTTCCCGGGTTCAACCAGGTCTTCTTTTTCCCATGCCACTATATGCCCGAATTCGTCAACCAGTTGCTGGCTGTAAAGGACATAATACCTGATTGCAAGGTCGGCTCCAATTGCAAAATACGGAACCCTGACATGCAATAAAGACAGGTAATAAGGATTGACAAAGAAAGGTATTCCTTTTGCCCTGGCCTGGTTCAGTATCTTCATAGTATCAGGATCAAGGGAATTGCCCAGCATTTCGTTCAATAAGTCGGGCGACCTGACGGCAAACTTGAGGTGGAACGAAGGTTCCTTCCACCATTTAAGCATCTTAAGGAATTTTTGCTCTCTTGATAATCCTTCTTCGAAATAATATTTCTTATCATTGATAAGTCCTGCCTCCATCTTATCAATGAATATTTTTATTATCCTGTCCCTGTTTTCCTCCCTGAGCTTCACTATCCTGGGATCCAGTCCCGAGGGGAAGCGTTCCATCCATGACCTCATCTGCTTTTTATCGGGTTTCCTGCATACATAGGTTCCTGCCAGCTGCCTGAACAGGTACAGCATATCATCAAAGAATGCCGGCTTGGCACCTCCCGTACCGTAAGTTACGGCCATCCATATCATTTTTATGGGATTACTTATTGCCTTCTCTCCCCTCAAGTTAAGATCCTCATAGGAGCGTCCTGCATGATCAACATAATCCAGAATCCTGATAGCTGCATAATCTTTCCATTCCAGCCTTTCAAATGCTTCTCTTCCCTTGACTTCTGCTTTGTAAAATTTATAGGCTTCGGGCCTGCTTTCAAGTATGCCTGATACCCAGTCTTTGACACCAATTAAGGCTTCAGTCTCATTCCTCGCATTTCTCATTATCTCTTCCAGTACCGGGTTTTCTTTCAGCAGTTGTTTAAGTGTACGGTGAGCTTTTACATTAATGGCAATCCTGTCAAGATCTAAAAATTTGTCCATGATGCTGAGGCTTGATTAAAAACTTATTAAATGTAATAAAAATGTTTAAAATAACTAAAAGGCGTGGGTCTGGAACCGAACAGCCTGAACATGCTGTAAGCATGTGAGGGCTGTGAGCTCGACGAAATTAGTCAGACCCACACCAGCAAATAGCAATGAGGTTATCACTTTGATTTTCTGGGGAATATTTCTTACCTTTTATTTATGAATCAGATTATTTCAACGGAGAAAAAGCCAATCAAGCTGTGGATCGATGATATCGAAGAAGGTGCCTTGCAGCAGGCAAAGAACCTTGCCAATTTACCCTTCACATTCAAGTGGGTGGCAATCATGGCAGACAGTCACCAGGGCTATGGCATGCCTATTGGTGGTGTTCTTGCGACAAGAGATGTGATTATCCCAAATGCAGTAGGTGTTGACATCGGTTGTGGAATGTGTGCCGTTAAGACTTCTCTCCAATCAATCGAACACGACCCCCTAAAGCAGGTTATGAGTGGGATACGCAAGCGTGTTCCCCTTGGGTTCAACCATCACAAAGAACCGCAAGACTGGGAAGGTTTTGATAAAGCTCCTGATGTGGCTGTAATCCAGCAGGAACTGGACAGCTCACGATACCAGCTTGGCACCCTTGGCGGAGGAAATCACTTCATTGAGATCCAGCATGGCTCTGATGGCTACGTGTGGCTCATGTTGCATTCCGGTTCTCGTAACTTCGGGCTTAAAATAGCGAACGAGTATCATAAAAAAGCCCGGCGGCTATGTGAAAGGTGGCACACGGACCTTCCGGATAAAGACCTTTCTTTCCTGCCGGTTGAAACGAAGGAAGCAGAGGAGTATTCAGAGGCAATGAATTTTGCACTCGATTTTGCCAGGGCTAACAGATACAAGATGATTGATGCCATGAAGGCTTCCGTCCGGGAAGTTATCGGGAATGTTGAGTTCGACGAAACAATTAATATCCATCATAACTATGCCGCGTGGGAATACCATTTCGATCAGAACGTTATTGTACATCGCAAAGGTGCTACCTCGGCAAAAGAAGGTGAAATGGGGATTATCCCCGGTTCCCAGGGCATGAAAAGCTATATCGTGCGTGGTAAGGGAAACCCAGAATCATTCATGTCATGCTCCCACGGTGCAGGGCGTAAGATGGGACGCAAGCAGGCAAGACGCGAATTAAGCCTGGAGGACGAAAAGAAACTGCTCGATGAAAAAGGCATCATACATGCAATACGATCTAAAAAAGACCTTGACGAAGCGTCAAGTGCATATAAAGACATCAACGTTGTGATGCAAAATCAGAGCGATCTTGTTGATATAGTAATTGAATTATCACCGCTTGCGGTAATAAAGGGCTGAGCGTATATCCAAAAAAGATTTTTTGAAATCAATCAATTATGGTTTATATTTGCCATAATAATAAAGTGTAAATAATACATTTATAATAATCATGAAAACACGTTTATTCCTCTTAATCACCATTGTCATAATGCTATCATCATGTAATTCGTCTGTGAAAGAATACCGTATAGAAACAGACGGACCTGAAGAGGTTGACTTCAGGGTGCTTCCTTTTGACCTTACCCAGGTTAAACTCCTGGATGGAAGGTTTAAGCATGCTACCGAGCTTAATAAGAAGATTTTGCTTGACTATGAACCTGACCGTTTCCTGGCAACCTTCAGGATGGAGGCGGGCCTGGAACCAAAGGCCGAGCATTACAGGGGATGGGAGGACTACCCCAGGCGTAATCTTAATGGCCATAGCCTGGGTCATTACATGAGTGCTCTTTCTATGATGTACAATACAACAGGTGAGCAGGAGTTTCTTGAGAGACTGAACTACATTGTAGACGAACTGGCACTATGCCAGGAGGCAAACGGGGGAGGATACCTAGGAGCCCTGCCCGGAGCACAAAAAGTGTTCGAGGAGGAAATTGCAAAGGGTGAAATACGTTCTGCAGGCTTTGACCTTAATGGCTACTGGGCTCCTTTTTATATAATGCATAAAATACTTGCCGGCCTGAACGATGCCTACCTCCTATGCGGCAATGAAAAAGCACTCGATATAGCGCTGAACTTTGCCAACTGGATAAGAGGTATTGTCACACCGCTCAATGATGAGCAGGTACAGAAAATGTTACATTGTGAGCATGGGGGTATTAATGAATCCTTCGCCGAATTATACGCTATCACGGGTGAAGAGAAATACCTGGAAACAGCGAGGATATTTCATCACAAAGCCATACTTGATTCACTGGCCCATCATGTGGATGTGCTGCCGGGCAAGCATGGCAATACACAAATACCTAAGCTTATTGGCCTGGCCAGGCTTTACGAGCTTACCGGTAATAAGCAAGACAGGGAAACAGCAGAGTTTTTCTGGGACAGGGTGGTTCACCATCATTCGTATGTAACGGGTGGACATGGTTTCAATGAATATTTTGGTGAACCCGACCAGTTGAGTGACAGGCTTGGTGAGGGGACCACTGAAACCTGCAATGTTTATAACATGCTCAAGCTTTCCCGTCATATCTTTATGTGGAAGGCATCTGCTGAGGTTGCTGACTATTACGAAAGAGCCCTTTTCAATCATATACATGCCTCACAGCATCCCGAAACGGGTCATGTAATATACAATCTTTCTCTGGCCATGGGAGGTGCAAAAAATTACCAGAACCCGGGTTATTTCACTTGCTGTGTAGGCACAGGCATGGAAAATCATGCCAAGTATGCAAGGAATATATACTTCCATAATGATAAAGAGTTGTACATCAGCCAGTATATAGCTTCCGAACTCAAGTGGGATGAAAAAGGACTAGAAATGGTTATGGAGACATCCTATCCTGATGAGCAGGGTGCTACAATAAGCTTTAATAACGAAGAGCCTGTAGATCTGATCATACAGGTAAGATACCCGTCGTGGGCAGAGGAAGGAATAGAGATACTGGTTAATGGCCGCAAAAAAAACGTAAGGCAGGAGCCCGGCAATTTTGTACCTGTAAAAGGCTCCTGGAAGGCAGGCGACAGTATTGAGATATCCATACCTTTCACTCTAAGGCTTGAATCAATGCCTGATGATTCCAGCAGGGTTGCCATTATGCACGGACCCGTTGTCCTGGCGGGTGATCTTGGCCCCGAGAATGATCCCGACGCATATGATGCAATGTATGTACCTGTTCTGGTCACCGAAAACCGCCCCCCGGAAGAATGGCTTAAGCCTGTTGAAGATGAGCCCAATGCTTTCATGATGGATGGCGTGGGTCAGCCCAGGGATGTTAAGCTGATACCTTTTTACGACATGCATAACAGGAGGTATACTGTTTACTGGGATATATTCACCATGGAGGAGTGGGAAAAGAAAAAGGAGGACTACAGGCTCAGAACCGAGAAAATGAAGGAGATGGAGCAGATGACCGTTGATTTTGCCCAGCCCGGCCAGATGCAACCTGAACGTGATCATAATTTCAAAAGCGAAGACAGCAGGCCTGTACGTTTCCGGGGAAGGGATGTAAGGAACACAAATTTTGAAATACTGGTTAACGACCGGGTAATAGCCACCGAGACAATAGACAGAAATGATGGTGACTTCATAAGTATCAGTTACCCCATACCCAGGGAGCTGACCGTAGGCAAATTCAAAGCCACGGTCAAATTCAGGGCTGTAGAAGAACGGTCAGAGGTTGGCCCCGTTTATGGTGTGAGAATAATAAGAAGGAAACAGGAAGGGCAGCAGTAATCAAACTGCTTCCTGCTTTTCTCCCCTGAACAGTTCAATTGTATCATCCTGCACAAGTGCCCATATTGAGTATACGCCTTTAGCAGTACCTACGGGCACATTCAAACAGTTTATTGCCGACATCACAATGATCAGTATTCTTGCCCATTCCTTATAGCTGAACAGCCAGATAGCACCAATTACGCTTAAGAGTGAAATCAGGCCGATTAGGGCCGGCAGGAAAATCTTGACAGCGGTCAGTACAGCTACTGCAATCTCTTCGCCTTCAACAAATGACTGGGCAAAATTAATTGAAAAGAATACTATCAGTGCCCCGACAATACCAAGTATTCCAAAGCCAATGTGCAATGCACCCACAACGGTTACATGCTTTCTCATATTTCTTACTTTTTCCATGCTGATCAGTTTTTACTGCAAGTTAAGAATTTTCTAAATTCCCAATGTTAATACACCGGATTTATCCACTTCTCTTTTTCTCCATATTTGCTTTCCGAAGCCCATTTAATCCCTCTTTTCATTATTTCAAGAGCTTCCGGTACATCGTAATCGGCTGCAACATGACCCAGGGATGAATAAAAAACACCTCCTTCCCCGTAGTACTTTTTCCATGCCACGGGAACAACACATCCGTCTATCCATTCAGCATGCCTGCCATTAAAGGTGGTTGTGGCCAATACTTTTACATTGGGATCCACATGCATGTAATACTGTTCTGAGTGCATCTTAAAATCATCCAGTCCATGTGTTACAGGATCCTCCCTGTCAGTAATATTAACTTCATAATCAATAACTCCGCCAGGGTGAGCCACCCATTGACCACCAACCATAAACTGGTATTCGGTATTATTCCTGAAGGAATCACCCAGGCCACCGTGCCAGCCTGCCAGGCCAACACCATTTTTTACTGCATTCAGCAATCCCTGTTCCTGTTCCCCGCTTATTGTTCCCATGGTCCATACCTGGATGACCAGGTCCCGGGTTTTCATCAATTCTTCATCAAGGTATGAGTCAAGGCTGTCTGACACTATTACGTCAGCACCTGATTCCCTCAGCCAGGGCACAAATATATCCCTGCATTTCTCAGGCTCATGACCTGACCATCCTCCCCATACGAAGAGTATTTTTTTATTCAATAATTTGTTATCGCGACTCTTTGATCTGCTTAATCCTGTGAGCGGTATTGAGGATGATAAGAGGGAAGCGCCTGCCAGAAGAGAGGTTTTTTCCACAAATTTCCTGCGGTTCATAGGCAACCATTTTAGTTTATAATTAGTCTGTATAAATAAATTACGTTATAAAGCTTATTTAGTAACTTTGTAAATAGGATCAGTGGATTTTGATTGCATTAAGCTAGTGGTATTATTTCATAAAATCAAACCAGGATGAGAAAGAAAATTCTTGTTTTTGCTGCTTTCTTGGTAATTGCTGCAGGGGTCACTTCATGTGAGAATCTTTTCCAGCATTGCGAAACATGCAGGTATAATGTCTACGTCAATGGCGTTTTCTCTTATTCTGAACTGGAAGCTGAGTATTGTGGTTCAGACCTGGCCACAAGGAAAGCGGCACCTGACGTAGTCACCGGCGAAGGCACTACATATGAAACGGTTACCAAATTTGAATGTGATTAAGCAATAATTCTGTATTAAAATGAAAAAAATTGTATTTATTTTTCTCCTTTTCCTCTCAGCAGCCGCTTTAACTTCTTGTGAAGGATTCGAGAACTGCAAGATATGCCGGCTCAACATCTATGAAAACGGTATCCTGATTAATTCAATGCAGGAAGCTGAATATTGCGGGGCAGAATTGATAACGATAGAGAATACGCCCCCTGAAACAGATGGTGCTTTCACCACCAAGTGGGAATGTGATTGAGTATTGCTAATACCTTATACCTATTACTGTAACATCATCGACCTGGGGTGTATCCCCTTTCCATTCTTCGAATATTTCATTTAGTTTCTCTCCCTGCTCGAGCATGGGCAGATGTGATAGTTCAACGAATTTCATTTTCAGGTTTTTCACCATAAATTTCTTTTCCCTGGGACCCCCAAACTGATCGCCGTAGCCATCTGAATACATATACAGGCGATCTCCTTTTTTCAGTTCAATTTCCTGCATACTGAAGGGTTTCATATTATAGTGTATAGCCACGGGCATTTTTTCTGCTTTAAAGACCATTAGTTTTTTATCGCGCACTATGCAGAGGGGATTGTTGGCAGCTGCATATTGCATTTTACCATTTTTGAAATCAATTACTGATACGGTCATATCCATACCATCTTTTACCCTGTCCTCCTCGATCGACTGTTTCAGTGAAACGATAATTTCATCCCGCAGAGTATTTAATATTTCGTCGGGTCGTGTAATCCCACGGCCATTTACTATTTCATTTAGCATGGTAACGCCCAGCATACTCATGAATGCCCCTGGCACTCCGTGCCCGGTACAGTCGGCAGCAATAATTATTTGCAGGTTGTCCTGCTTGCTCACCCAGTAAAAATCGCCACTCACTATGTCCAGTGGTTTATAGAGCACGAAATGTTCAAATTCGTCACTGAACAGTTCAAGTGATGGGAGAAGAGCAGTTTGTATGCGTTTTGCATACATTATACTGTCGGTTATATGTTTTTTCTGGTAAGCTATCTGGTCCCTTTGTTTTTCTGCAATATCCCGCTGTTTTTCTATTTCATCTTTCTGGACAAGTATTGTCCTGTTCTTTTCTTCCAGTTTAATATTTGCCTCTTTCTTAATCTTGTAGCTCCTGTATATATAATAAGCAAGGAAACTGAGCAGGATAAGGACGAATATTGCCGCATAAAGCATTAATTTCTGCTTTTCGATTGATTCAAGCTGTATTTTGATTTTTTCTTCCTGCTGGTTTATGAGTTTGAGCTGTTCATCTATCTGGTTTAGTTGCCTGTCGATATCGGCCTTTTGCATTTCCAGGGTATCTTTTTGCGCCTGAACTTCGGCCTGTTGATCTATTATCAGGGCCTGCTGCAAACGTATTTCATGTGATTGATTCGCGATCCTTGCTGCCTGCTCTTCGAGTTCTTCTTGTTTTGCTTCAAGTGTTATTTCCTTTTCCTGAATCTCCCTGTCGAGGCTATCGAGGAGAGCTTTTTGCTTTTCTATTTCCTCTTTCTGCTCCTGTATAATTCTTTGCTGTTCGCGTACCACTTCAAGCTGTCGCTCAAGTTCGGCGTTTGTTATGTCGTACAGCTTCTCCCAATCTTCCCTTGTTTTTACAGCCTGGGTCAGGAGGCCAACATCAACACCAAGCCCGGCTTTTTCTATTGCAGCCTGGTTAATTTCAAATCTTGGCTGGTCATTTACCACTATAAAATTAAACATTGTCTGGCCGAACTCATATCCCTCTGTCATTAAAAGTATTTTCTTTCCCTCTATCATACTTTTGACCTTATTCAGGTTAAAGCCTTCATCTTTTGACATATACAGCACATTGGTATATTCAATCCTGTTTTCATCCCTGAAAACCACAACAACAACCGGTTTGCCCTGTATCTCTCGCCGGGTTTTTGCCAGGTTGGCCAGATCAAAATAAAGCTCATTCTCTTTTGAAAGCACTCCAACCTTAAAAAACGCCATAGTATCAAGTGAACCGCCATAGTCCACATAGCGTGCAACATCAAAAATATAAACAGCCCGTGTTCTGCTATCAAAGCCTTCCTGGGCATAGGAGCCACTATAGCATAGCGTTAAAAACGCCACCAGGATTAGAATTTTTCTATTCATCGGAGGAAAGGTTTGTTTGGATTTTCTAATTTCAAAATAAATATCTGTATTTGCAAGTATTGGGGCCTTGTTATTTTTTTGTGAATATCTTGTTCACAATTCTGAGTATTTAAAATATATTATGTATATTGATATCGTATTTTTGCTATAGCAAAGATAAAAGCAAATGCATTCTGACCAACACAACTTAGATCTAACAGGAAAAACCGTAGCCATTGTTGACGATGACCTGGCAACAATACGTTATTTTGAGATACTTCTTAAGACAACTTCTGCTGAAGTATTCACCTTTCTAAATGGTACTGATTTCCTCAACGTCATAAAGGATAATCCAAAAAAATTTGACCTTGTGATGATGGATTATCTTATTCCTTATGTCAATGGGATAGAATGTGTAAAATCTTTGCGCAAGTATAACAGGCATGTTCCTGTAATAATGATCACGGCATATTATACCAGGGAATCAAGAGAAGAATCAATTCTTGCAGGAATAAATGAATATATACTTAAACCTGTCATACCTGAGAAAGTACTGAGCATCCTGGAGAAATACCTCACAAGGAAAGAATTCGCTTATTAGTATTTACCCCTGAATATTACCGTAGTACCTTGCCATATATTCCTGAAGCATGGCGTCAATTTCTTTTGCCGTTTCTTCCAGTCCGTTACGCCTGCAGGAAGAAGCCACCCGCTGGAGGAAGCCCAATGACATCTGAATCTCCATCTCAGCATTTTTCATATAATATGCAGGTAGTTTAGTATAATAATCCAGGTTAGCACTGTAATAATCTTTCATCCCCGTTATTAAATCAAGTGCTGTTTCCTGGTCTCCAGCAAGGAGGTAGGAATCAATTATGTTAGGCATATAATTATCCCAGGGTAAATTATACAGGGGTAATTTCTCCATGATGTGATCAAGTGCTTTAACTGCTCTTTCGTTATCTCCTTCAAGGACAAGGGCCTTCGCCAATTTTGCGTAATTAAGTCTTGCTCTTACGACCAGGAGTGTATGGCGGTGATAATAATCCAGGTATACATCGGGATCATTGGCATTGCCCCAGGTAAATTTATTCATCAGGTTATCATACAGGATATCCGTATCTATACGTCCATAATCAAGCCAGTTATAATTCTGTGATTTAATAGGTACAAGCCTGTAGGCATTACCCTCAAGCTGAAAATACTCTTCCATCCCCAGGGCATCATTATGATACCCTGTTACAAAATATACAGGCCTTTCCCAATCATTCTGTGCCAAAAAGTCGAGCATCATCATCTGGCTTTTCAATATGTAGTTACCTTCAAGGGTGATATCAATATGCGGCACTATCATGTCTGCATCTTCAGGCTTCACCGTCCCGGAGGCCAGCACTTTCTCACGGTCGACGGGTATACGGATTTTTCGTGTTGGCAGGTAATCATGTTCTTCCCCGTCAGGGAACCTGTATTTGGTTCCCTTGTTATCGCTCCTGATAAACTCCACAACCTTATCAATATCCACAAAACCCGTCAGCCGCGGATTTTCAATTATAAATACCTGGTTGTTCACGCCGTCATAATATTTTGTTTTGGGCATGGTAAGCTTCATGGGTTCAGACTCATAGGTTTTTCTCTTCATCTGGTCAATGTACCAGTCGGTATTGAATAGCATGAGGTTACAAACCCTGACATCGGTTCTAACGCCTTCCACTTCCTGGGCGTACCACAGGGGGAAGGTATCATTGTCGCCATTGGTAAACAATACTGCATTGGGAGCTACGGTCTGCAGGTAATTTGTTGCCACTGCAGTTGCTGTGTACCTGCCTGAACGGTCATGATCATCCCAGTTCTGTGATGCCATCAGCACGGGCACCGCCACCAGGGACAGTATACCCGCGGCTATTGCAGAAAGCTTCTGTCCCGCAACTTTACTGAACAACTCGTACAGGAACAGCACCCCCAGGCCTATCCATATTGCAAATGCATAAAAGGAGCCGGCATAAGCATAATCCCTTTCCCGTGGCTGGTTGGGGTATTGATTTAAGTAAATCACTATTGCTACACCCGTCATCAGGAACAGTAATAAAACCACCCAGAAATCCTTTTTGTTTTTGTTTAACTGGTAATAGAAACCTGCCAGCCCCAGTAGCAATGGCAACAAGTAATATTTGTTCCTGGAAGGATGGTTTTTCATGTGATCGGGCATATTGTCCTGGGGACCCAGTCGCGATTCATCCAGTGCCTTGATCCCTGATATCCATTTGCCGTTAAAAGGGCCACCGTAGCCCTGAGTGTCATTCTGCCGGCCGGCATAATTCCACATAAAATACCTGAAGTACATATGGCCCAGCTGGTATGTGAACATAAATTTCAGGTTTTCGGCAAATGTCGGTTTACGCACTATCCTCCTTTCCCCTGAATTGTCAGTAACCTGGACAGGAGTGCCACTGAAATCATTCCACTGTTTGTATACTTCCACATGATCTGACTGGGAACTGTACATCCTGGGGAAAAGGGTGACAAACCTCTCATCGTACTCGGGAACAAGTTCATGGTTGGTTATCTTATATTCTCCTTCAATAGGGTTGTACGTTGGTTTTTCCCTCTCATATGAAACAACAGGAGCATTGAAATAAGGACCTTTAACAAGTGGCCTGCTGCCATATTGTTCACGGTTCAGGTAATATAGAAAACTGAATATGTTTTCGGGGTTATTTTCATCCATTGGAGGATTGGCATTGGAGCGAATATAAATCGTAGCAAATGACGAATACCCTAGCATGATTACGAGCACCACTGTGAGTGCTGTATTCAAAACCGGCAGTCCTTTTTCCGAGAAACGCCACACCAGGAAAGTAAGAAGGGCAAGAAGCAGTAAGTTCAGGAATGTACTTTCTGTCATAAACCACATACCACTGAACAGTACCGTGGCAATGCCAAATACCACTATTTGCTGTTTATTGGTCCCTTCATGACTTGATCTCAGTGCAAGGATTATTGCCACTGTAAACAATATTAATAAGAGGTAGAGGCCACTGTTGTATGGTAAACCAATGGTATTAACAAGGAAGAGTTCGAACTTGCTGGCAAGTATTATGAAGCCTGGTAAGAGGCCCCACATGATAATTGCAATAAAGGCAATGGAAAGTATTATTGCATAGGTGAATCCCTTCCATGAAAATTCATATTTCCGGAAATAATATACGAATACAATAGCCGGGATGGCCAGCAGGTTAAGCAGGTGTACCCCTATTGACAGACCTATCACGTAGGCAATAAGGATAAGCCACCTGTTTGCATAAGGTTCATCAGCCACGTTCTCCCATTTCAAAATAGCCCAGAAAACGAGGGCGGTCATCAGTGATGATGTGCCATAAACTTCTCCCTCAACCGCTGAAAACCAAAAAGTATCCGAAAAAGCATAGGCCAGGGCACCTGTAAGCCCGGCTCCCATTATTGCTATCATTTGTCCCGTGCTCATTTCTTTGTCACCTCCTGCAATTAATTTCCTTGCAAGGTGGCTTATGGTCCAGAACAGGAACATTATGGTAAAAGCGCTTGCCAGGGCTGACATAATATTCACCGAGAGTGCAACCTTGCTGACATCAGGTGCAAAAAGCGCGAAAAATCTTGCCATGATCATAAACATTGGAGCCCCGGGTGGATGACCAACCTCAAGTTTGAATGCAGTAGCTATGAACTCACCGCAATCCCATAAACTGAGTGTGGGTTCAACAGTTAAAATATAAGTAATTGCAGCTACCAGGAAAGACACCCATCCAAGCGATATATTAACCAACCTGTACTTTTTCATAAACTATAATAGATACAATATGTTAAAAGATTATATATACAATTGGCGAATTTAATCAATTTGATTTAACTTTTATATTTTTAAATTCGCAAAACATGGGCAAGAAAATAGTCATAGCATTCATTATGGTACTGGTAAGCCTCGGCATAAAAGGCCAGTATTATGAAACGGGTCAGGAGCCGGCATCACTGAGATGGGAAGAACTGAACTCGTATCATTTCAGGTTTATCTATCCCGAATCCTATTCAAACCGTATGAAGAAGGTGGTGTATAGCTTTGAAAAAGCCTATGACCTTCTCAAGGGATCTTACAATGAGCCCCTTCTGGATAAGATACCCGTAATAATTCACAACCATACAACTGCGTCAAACGGTTACGTGGCCTGGGCACCAAAAAGGATAGAACTATATCCTTTACCGGCTCAGGATAATATCCCGATGAGCCATATTGAACAGCTGGCCCTTCATGAGCTGACACATGTTTTGCAAATGCACAGTTTCAGAAGAGGCGTATCAAAAACCCTATCATATTTTTTTGGGCAGCAGTACATCGGTGCACTCGGCATTTTTACTCCCTACTGGTTCCTGGAAGGCGAAGCAGTAATTGCCGAAAGTGCATTGTCATACTCCGGCAGGGGGCGTGTTCCTTCATTTGAAAAGAAACTTAAAGCCGCGCTGCTCAACAACGATAAAATATACAGCTATGATAAAATGATCTTTGGGTCCTATAAAGATTACACACCCGATCATTACCAGTTTGGATACCAGATGAGTGCATGGGCCAGAACAAAATTCGGAGCCAGGGCATGGCAGGAACCCATGGATTACGTTGCACTGAGGCCATATACATTAAATCCTTTCAATGCTGCCCTCCGCAAATATACCAACCACACCAAGGAGGACATATATTTTGAAACAATGGTATATCTGAGGGACCGTTGGGAAAAGGAAGAGTCAGAAAGCCAGCGTGAGACATACGGTGTTATTAATCCGCCAAAAAATAAAGAGTATATAAATTATTATTCACCGGTTTCGGCAGGTAAGGACAGTGTTATTGCCATAAAAACATCCCTTTACCGTCCACCCTCTTTTGTCCTTATTAATACGGCAAAAGGAAGGGAAACCATACTTCACACCCCCGGCGATATATGGCCTTACAAGTTAAATTATGGAGGCAATACAATTGTGTGGGCTGAAAATTTCGGTGATCCCAGGTGGGCAAACAGAGAGTATTCGGTAATAAAAACATTAAACATCACAACAGGCCAGTCACGCACATTAACAACAGGAAGCAGGTTATTCGGTCCTGACCTGTCACCTGATTCAAGGCTGATAGCCGCCGCTGAAAGTACTGTGAACTATCAAAACAGTCTGGTAATACTTGATGCACAATCAGGTAAAATCCTGAGCAGGCATGAAAGCCCCGGTAACAGGTTCATCTCATACCCTTCATGGTCAGAAGATATGAAAGAGATAATATTCATCTCATCAAACGAACACGGGGAAGGAATATGGTCGCTTAATCCTGAAACAGGTGAATGGAAAACTTATATGGAAGAAGGACGTGATGATCTTCAGTCTGTGAGGAAACGTGGTACATCAATATTTTTTGTCAGCTCGGCTTCCGGCATTGACAATGCCTATAGGATGGAAGCAAACGGGGATACATATCAAATCACTTCGGCACGATTCGGAATAGCTGATATCTCACTTACCGCCGAAGGTATTTTTTTCTCCGATTATTCTGCTGCCGGAAATAATATAGCGGCTACAGACATTGGCCTGGCATCATACAAAAAAGGACGAGAGACAATAAAACATGAACGTTTCATTGATGAGTTCGACAGGAAAGAGAAGCTGCTATGGCAGGAAGACTATACTATGCCTGCAAACTACGATAAAGAGAGATACAATAAAATAAGCGACCTTTTCAGGTTTCACAGCTGGATGCCCTTTTATGCCGATATAAATAATATTTCTTTTGATGATATACCTGTAAGCCTCGGGGCCATGGTCATGACACAGAACAACCTCAGCACCCTTATCAGCACCCTGGGCTACGAATACACCGGAGGGAAACATCTTATACATTCAAACATAAGCTGGAAAGGCTGGTACCCGGCAGTTGATTTTAATATGAGTTACGGAGGCGATCCGGTAATATACAATGGTAATGATACAAGCCTTGTGCCCTCAACAATTTATAATCGCCTGTCAACCAGTACCACTGTATACATCCCCCTGCGTTTTTACCGCAGCAGGTTTATACAGACATTCTGGCCATCCATTAATATTAAGTATTCAAACAAATATGTACTGGACGATGATAAGCAAATGTTTGACTACGGGCAAACATTACTCAACCCCCGATTGTATTTTTCCAATCTTCACAAGATGTCACACCGGGATATATGGCCACGATATGGCCAGGTATTTGATCTTTATTACACAAGCTCCCTTTTTGACAAAGATCTGTATGGTCCGGTTACCACATTGAGAACAGCATTTTATTTTCCGGGCCTCTTCAGAAATCATGGTCTCAGGTTGAGGTACCAGTATGAAAAACAGGACTTCAGGCGATTGCTCATTCACAACCGCGTATCACTTCCACGGGGCTATAAAAATATTATCTCGGAAAATATCAACAGTTTCAGTGTTGATTATGCCTTCCCCGTAGCCTATCCCGATTTTCATCTTGGTAATTTTCTCTATGTAAACCGGATCAGGAATACCCTCTTTTATGATTACGCCATCAGCAATAGTCTCTATGACATAGAAGAACAGGAAGAGGTGGAAGGTAAAGATTATTTATCCTCAGCAGGTCTTGAACTGCTTGCTGATTTTTATGTTCTGAGGATTCCCATAAAGCTGTCTGCAGGTGTGCAGGCTGCATATCTGCCATTTGAGAAATCATCACATCTTAAGTTTTTGCTCAATATGGATGTTTTCGGCTTTGTCCTGGGCAGGAATCGTTCTTATTGAATATTATTTGCCGTTTCTGTAATAAGGGCCCAGGCCCTCTGTACATTCTCCATCTCAACGTTTGTCTGGGAAATCACCATTCTTAGTGAATATTTATCTTTTATTCTGGTGTGTGTCAGGTAAATTTTGCCTGTATCATTGAGTTTATGGTTGAGTCTTTCATTAATTTCATTCAATGATTTTGCATCTCCTTTTCCGGGTCTGTACCTGAAACAAACAGTATTAAGGCTCGGTGGGGCTGTCATTTCAAAGTCGGGGTGCTCTTCCACCCTGTTGGCCAGCCATGCAGCATATGAAATATGATTTCTCACTTTTTCTCTTAATCCTTTCAGTCCAAAGGACCTTATCACAAACCACAGCTTAAGTGCCCTGAAACGCCTTCCGAGTGGTATCCCCCAGTCGCGATAATCATTTACCTGCCCCCTGGTCCTGGTTTTAAGATATTCAGGCAATATTTCGAATGTCTGTATCAGGCTTTCTGCATCCTTAACGAAATAGGCTGAGCAATCGAAATTGGTGAACATCCATTTATGGGGGTTAAAAACAAAGCTGTCTATATATTCCTTACCATCAATCATCCAGCTGTACTCCGGCAATATGAGGGCGGTTCCCGCCAGTGCTGCATCCACGTGGAGCCAGATATTATGTTTACTGCACACTTCACCTATTTCCCTGACAGGGTCTATTGCCACTGTTCCCGTGGTTCCCACGGTAGCCATGACGCAACAGGGGACAAATCCCTGTGACTTATCCTGTTCAATGGCTGCAGCCAGCTGGGCGGGATCAAGAGAAAGATCATCCCGCACATCCACTTTAACCAGATTTTTACGTCCGAAGCCGGCTATTTTAACCGCCTTTTCAATGGATGAATGGGTTTGAGTTGAACCATATATCCTGTAAACCGGTTCGTCCTGGAATCCCTTTTCATTTATCCTGAAATCGCTTATTCTTTCCCTTGCGGTGATCAGTGCTGCCAGAGTGGCTGTTGAAGCTGTGTCCTGTATCACTCCTTCGAAATTTGACGGCAGGCCAATAATATCTCTGAGCCAGTTCATCACTCTTTCTTCCAGCTCTGCAGCAGCGGGTGATGTTTCCCATATCATACACTGTGCTCCCAGGGCTGCAATGAGCATTTCTGCCAGCACTGACGGGGCAGAGCTGTTTGCGGGGAAGTAGGCGAAAAAATTAGGGCTCTGCCAGTGGGTCATCCCCGGCATTATTATCTCTTTGAAATCTTTGAATATGTCCTGGAATTTCTCGGCTTCCAGGGGTGGCAGTTCGGGCAGGGAAGAATAAATTTCTCCCGCTTTGACCTGTGATTTTACCGGGTATTCATCAATGCTTTCCAGGTAATCGCCTATCCAGTCAACCAATTCATGGGCTCTTGTTATAAATTCCTCATTTGTCATATCATCAGGGGATAAAAAAAAGAATATGGCGTCGTCCCGTTTACGGAACGGTATTATATCTCAGCCCACGCTTTCAGCCAACAGTATTATAGTATTATTACGGACTTCAACAACGCCTCCCTCGATCTTGAATTCTGAATCTATGCCTTTCATATCGGTAACTGTCACTTTCCCTTCAACCAATGTGGAAACTATGGCAGCATGGTCTTTGAGAACCTGGAAAGCGCCTTTTTTACCGGGTACTTTAAGTGAGCGGATATCTCCCTCGTACACTTTTTCTTCGGGTGTAATAATTTCTATTTTCACTCCTCTTGCTTTTCTAGGATTCTGAAAGTATTTTTTCTCCTTTTTCTATAGCCTCGTCAATAGTGCCCACAAGCATAAATGCTGATTCGGGGTATTTGTCTACTTCCCCTTCCATAATCATATTGAAGCCTTTTATGGTATCTTCAAATGAAACCAGTTTACCGGGGGTACCTGTAAACTGTTCGGCCACATGGAATGGCTGCGAAAGGAATCGCTGCACACGGCGGGCCCTTCTCACTATCATTTTATCTTCCTCGGACAATTCGTCCATGCCCAGAATGGCTATTATATCCTGGAGTTCATTATATCTCTGCAGGATCTCTATCACCCTTTGTGCACAGTTATAATGTTCCTCCCCGACAATGTCGGCCGACAATATCCTTGATGACGAATCCAGGGGATCAACTGCCGGGTATATCCCCAGCTCTGCGATCTTCCTGCTCAGCACCGTTGTCGCGTCCAGGTGAGAAAAGGTTGTGGCAGGTGCCGGGTCAGTAAGGTCATCTGCAGGCACATACACAGCCTGGACTGATGTAATAGATCCATGTGTTGTTGAGGTAATACGTTCCTGCATAATACCCATTTCTGTAGCCAGTGTAGGCTGGTATCCCACTGCTGATGGCATTCGACCAAGCAGGGCACTAACCTCCGATCCGGCCTGGGTGAAACGGAACACATTATCCATAAAAAACAGTATATTTCTACCTTCGCCTTTGCCGCCACCATCACGAAAATATTCAGCTACAGTAAGTCCCGAGAGTGCTACCCTGGCACGTGCTCCCGGTGGTTCATTCATCTGCCCGAAGACAAGTGCCAGTTTTGATTCTTTCAGAGCATCGTAGTCGACTTTTGAAAGGTCCCATCCACCTTCTTCCATATTTTTACTGAACTCTTTCCCATAATCTATCACACCGGCATCAAGCATCTCCCTCAGCAGATCATTGCCTTCACGGGTTCGTTCTCCCACTCCTGCAAAAACAGACAATCCCTCATAAGCTTTTGCAATATTGTTCATCAGCTCAAGTATTATTACGGTTTTACCAACACCTGCACCCCCAAAGAGGCCTATCTTACCACCCTTGGAATAAGGTTCAATAAGATCAATAACCTTTATGCCGGTATAGAGAACTTCTTTTTCGGTAGAAAGATTTTCAAACTTAGGGGGCTTACGATGAATTGGATAACCATTCTCTTTTGTCAGTTCAGACATGCCATCTATAGCTTCGCCCGTCACATTCATAAGGCGACCCTTAATCTGATCACCTATGGGCATTACAATAGGTTTGCCTGTTGCCACCACTTCCATATCACGCCTGAGCCCATCGGTGGAGTCCATGGCAATAGTACGCACAGTATTTTCACCAATGCCCTGCTGACATTCAACAACGAGTATTGAACCATCATCCTTTTTTATCTCAAGAGCATCATAAATATTTGGCAATTCTGATCCCTCCCTGTCAAAAGCAACATCAACAACAGGGCCTATAACCTGGCTTACTACGCCTATATTTTTTGACATGTGATTGTAATTTATAATTGAATTACAAAATTAACAAATTTATCAAATACCTGGGATTTGGGGCAGTATTTTTGGTGCTTTTATTATGCTTTGGGCATCCCGGCATTGTATTATTAATTTTTTCAAGTAAATTTGGTTTTGAATGAACCTTAAACAACCCGAAAATGAAAAAAATTATTTTTACCCTTTTCATTGTAACCTGTTTTGTCATTTCATCTTATGGGCAGTTTACGAAGGTAGGAGGCTCATTATCCTACAACACTGGTTATTATTTCAACAACGAGAGATTAAGTGACCACAAAACAGGGAACCCCGTGCTATCAGCCACAGGTATCTATGAAATCTCCCTTCGCCTTCATTTAAAACCTTCAATTAACATATTCATGCCTAACATCCACAAGGATGACTTTATTGAGGGATCATATAAGAGAGTGGTGTCTGCATTTTCCTTGGATATTGATGCGCATTATGTCTTCAATTATCTCGACAGGTTCGAATTCTATGGGCTTGCCGGCTTTAACATGTTATATGCAAGGATGAAACTTAAAGAGGAGTTTGTGGGATCTGAACCTTATACTATAACCAGCAACAACACCGCACTTGGTTTTAACCTGGGAGCGGGTACATATTTCAAGATGAAAGATGAATTTGATCTTTTCTTTGAGTTGAAGGCCATAATCGGGAAGCAGGTACAGGGGGTGGTAACGGCCGGTATCCTCCTTAATATCGAATGGATGAAGGAACATGAAAACAGGGAGATATAAATTATTTTGTCCGGTTAAGGAGGCTGGAAGCCAGTTGTCTTAATTCCTTTTTCCTTTTTTCTTCAACCTTCACTTCCTCAAGTGAGGAAAAGGCAAGGTCAGTATATTGCCCGGCAATATCTTCAACAGCCGATCTTATATTCAATTCGTCAAAAATATTCTTTACCGCTGATATTTTTTCTTCATCATCAAATTCTTCCTGCTGTAATTGCTGGTTAAGTGTTTTAAGCTGTGCACCCGAAGCCAATTCCAGGGCTTTTATAAGAAGTATTGTCTTCTTATTCGATACTATGTCGGTACCTATTTTTTTCCCGAATATCTTAGGATCGCCATATGTATCAAGCAGATCATCCTGTATCTGGAAGGCAAGGCCGAGGTTTCTGCCGAAGCTATACATTTTATCAGCCCCCTCAGGGTCTGCATTGCCTATAACGGCACCTATTTTGAGTGATGCGGCAAGCAGAACAGCTGTTTTCAGCTCTATCATACGCAGGTAATCGGTATGTGAAACAAAGCTTGTTTTTTCAAAATCCATATCCATCTGTTGTCCGCTGCACACATCTATGGCTGTATCATTATATATTTTCATTACCTGCATGAGGACGGTGGCCGGAGAAGCTATGATACATTCATTTGCAATAAAAGCCATCACGTCGCCTGATAATATTGCCTGGTTTACGTCCCACTTCGTATGAACGGTAGCTGAGCCCCTCCTCATTTGTGACTTGTCCATGATATCATCATGCACAAGAGTAAAATTATGGAAGACCTCCATTCCCACAGCCGGCAATATGGCTTTCTCAATTTTATCATCAAAAAGATTACATGCCATAAGAGTCATTACGGGACGTATCCTTTTGCCCCCCAATGACATCAGATACTTAACGGGTTCGAAAAGCTTTTCGGCTTCATAGTCATATGACATATTGTGAACGGCCCTGTTAACGATTTCCTTCAGTTCTTCGTATTTATACATAAGCAGAGGTGTGAGGTACGGCATTAACGGCCTTTCAGTGCCTGGGCTCCATTAACAACTTCCAGTATCTGGTTTGTTATGCTTGCCTGACGGGCCTTATGGTATTCGAGATTAAGATCCCTGATCAATTCTGTTGCATTATCTGTAGCCTTGTGCATTGCAGTCATCCTGGCACCGTGCTCAGCAACATATGAATCAAGTATTGTTCTGTAGAATTGTATTCTCAGTGTTTTGGGTATTAATTCATTTATTATATCCTCCTTTGACGGCTCAAAAATGTATTCCTCTATTTCCATATCTTCTTCATCTTTACCGGCCTCGAGGGGAAGAAAATTTTCATAGCTGAGATCCTGGTTAGCAGCATTCCTGAATTTATTGTATACAAATTCAATCCTGTCAAATTCCTCATTCAGGAAGGAGTCGATTACTTTACTGGCCAGGGCCGAACAATTTTCAAAAGTAAGATCATCAAACAGGTCACTGTGGTCTTCATATATCTGGTAATCCCTCCTGCTGAAGTAATCATAGGCTTTTTTACCTATTGTCATCAACCACAATGTATTATGCTTATACTGATTATTGTATTTTTCCTCTGTTATCCTTATGGTTTCCTTTATCACGTTCATGTTGAACGAGCCGCACAGTCCCTTGTTTGAAGTAACCACGATCAATAATACTTTTTCATATTCTGCCCTGCGACCGTATTCTTTTTCATCTTCAGATTCTTCAATCCTCATGCTTATTCCTTCAAGCAGTTCATGCAATTTGGAAGCATAGGGCCTCAGTTTCACTATTTTGTCCTGTGCTTTACGCAGGCGTGCCGCGGCAACCATCTTCATTGCCGAGGTGATCTGCCTCGTTGACTTGACAGAAGTTATTCTTTTCCTTATTTCCTTTAAGCTGGTCATATATTATTATTCTCCGGCTTCAGGTTCTTTCTCTTCAAATTTTGAGCTTATGTCTGCAGCTACTTTTTCAAGCACAGAAGTTATTTCGTCGTTAAGTATTCCCTCTCCCAGTTTCTCAAGTGTATCGCCATGTTTCAGTTCGAGATATTCCAGGTATTCATTTTCAAACTGTTTCACTTTATCAACAGGGACATTTTTCAGTAAGCCTTTTGTACCGCAGTATATAATTGCAACCTGGTTCCCTAACTTCATTGGTTGATACTGCTTTTGTTTTAATATCTCAACATTTTTCGAGCCTTTGTCGATCAATGCCTTTGTAGAAGCGTCGAGATCGGATCCAAACTTGGCAAAAGCTTCCATTTCCCTGTACTGTGCCTGGTCCACTTTCAGTGTACCGGCGATTTTCTTCATTGATTTTACCTGGGCGTTACCTCCGACACGTGACACTGATATACCCACATTAATCGCAGGCTTCACTCCAGCGTTAAAAAGATCGCCTTCAAGGAATATCTGGCCGTCGGTAATAGATATTACGTTTGTCGGTATGTATGCTGACACGTCACCTGCCTGTGTTTCAACTATTGGCAGGGCTGTCAGGGTACCGCCTCCTTTGATCATTCCCTCGAGCGATTCTGGCAGGTCATTCATTTTGAGCACCACCTCATCGGATTCTATGACTTTGGCAGCTCTTTCAAGCAAGCGTGAGTGCAGGTAAAAAACATCTCCGGGGTATGCTTCCCTTCCCGGGGGGCGTCGCAGGAGCAATGACACTTCGCGGTAGGAAACAGCCTGTTTTGAAAGGTCATCATAAATAATCAATGCATCCCTTCCCGTATCCCTGAAAAATTCACCTATGGCAGCACCGGCAAAGGGGGCGTAGAACTGGGCGGCAGCGGGATCAGCAGCGGTTGCAGAGATGATAACCGTATAATCCATTGCGCCACGTTCTTTAAGCACCGATGCTATATTGGCAGTAGAAGAAGCTTTCTGACCTATTGACACGTATATGCAATAAACAGGTTTGCCCTTCTCGTAATTACTTTTCTGGTTTATGATTGTATCTATGGCAATAGCTGTTTTGCCGGTCTGGCGGTCACCAATAATAAGTTCTCGCTGTCCGCGACCTATAGGTATCATGGCATCGATGGCCTTGAGTCCTGTTTGCAAAGGCTGTTTAACCGGCTGGCGGAATATAACACCCGGGGCCTTGCGCTCAAAAGGCATTTCATATAATTCCCCTTCTATGGGTCCTTTACCGTCAATAGGCTGCCCTGTTGGTGTTATGACCCTGCCAAGCAGGCCTTCACCTGTCATTATTGAAGAAATGCGTTTGGTACGCCTGGCAATGTCTCCTTCTTTAATGCCTTCACCCGAGCCAAGGAGAACAGCACCGACATTATCTTCCTCAAGATTAAGTACAATTGCCTCAACACCATTCTCAAATTCGATAAGCTCATTTGCCTGCACATTTGAAAGACCGTACAATATTGCAATGCCGTCACCTATCTCCAGGACAGTGCCCACCTCATCAAGAGCGGCGCCCGTCTGTATTCCTTCAAGTTGTTCCTTTAGTATTTTTGATACCTCTGCTGGTTTTATACTTGCCATAGTTAATTAAAATAGTTTTACGCGATATTAACCGCTTTTTAATTATTTATTGCCTTGTCAATTCTTTTCTTATTTTTTGCAACTGTGTCCTTAAGCTTGCATCAACATAAAGGTCCTCAATCTTCAGTGTATATCCACCTGCTAACTCTTCATCCACTATTTCTTCAAGATCAGCCTTTGTTTCCAAATCCTCTTCTATTATGCTTATAAATCTCTTCCTGTTTTTTTCACTGAGGGAAACGGGTACTTTAAGTGTCACTTTTGTTATGCCCTCGTGCTTATCAGCCAGGTCAATATAACACCTTGCGATACCAGGCAGGAAGACTTCCCTGTTTTTGTTAACAGTAAGGGTAATGAGGTTGAATGTTATGTCACCCACATTTTTTTTGAACAGGGCAGTCATAATTTCTCTTTTCTTTGAATTCGGTATTACAGGGCTGTCTATGACATCCCTGAAATCATCCATGGCCGCCAGCTTCAGGATAAAGAGCATATCATTTCTTACCTCTTCAATCTTTTTCTCTTCCTTTGCTGACAGAAAGAGGGCTTTAGAATATCTTACTGCTATTATACTTTCATTCATTGCCTGAGTCTCTAATTACCCTTTAGATTCATATCATCGAGGAGCCTCCCAATGAGTTTATTCTGTGCCTTACTGTCTTTGAGTTTTTTACCCAATATTTTTTCCGCTATATCTACTGACAGAGTGGCTATCTGATTTTTTATATCAGTAATTGCCATTGTTTTTTCTCTTTCGATAGTGATACGCGCTTTTTTGATCATTTTGTCGGCTTCATTTCCTGCCTGTTTTTTTGCTTCTTCGATCATTTTATTCTTTGAATCGCGGGCTTCTTTGAGCATCTCATCATATTCTTCACGCGCTTCCTGCAGCATGGCTTCATTATTTGCCTTAAGGCGTTCCATCTCCTTACGGGCTTCTTCAGCTGACTTCAGCGAGCTCCGTATGCTCTCTTCCCTTGCTTTTATTGCCGCCAGGATCGGTTTCCAGGCAAAAGCTCTCAGTAAAAGGAGAAGAAGGGTAAAAATAATGGTGGTCCATACTATTGTCCCCACATCCGGTGTTGTAACACTACTGGCAAGTATCATGATTCTGATAATTTTAAATTTAAAGGCATGCCTGCAAGCAATCCTTACAGGCTGCCAACAATTTCACTACACAATAAGAGCAACCACAACAGCAAACAGGGCAACCCCTTCAATCAGGGCAGCTGAAATAATCATTGATGTGTTTATATTCGATGCTGCTTCGGGCTGGCGTGCTATTGCTTCCATAGCCTGTGCGCCAATTCGTCCAATACCCCAGGCGGCCCCAATAACTGCAATTGCTGCTGCGAACGCTGATAAACCTTCCATAATAATTAATTTTAGTTTAAAAATATTAATGATGCTCCTCTACGGCCAAGCCAATAAACAGGGCCGATAATAAGGTAAAAACGTATGCCTGAATAAATGCCACCAGTATTTCGAGGCAATTCATAAATAAACCCATTAAAATCGATATCGGTGCCATTGTCAGCGACCTGAAAATAAATATCAGGGCAACAAGGCTAAGCAGAATGATATGTCCTGCCATTATATTGGCAAAAAGACGAATCATAAGCGAAAAGGGTTTCACAACAATACTTATCATTTCAATGACAGGCATTATTGGGACCGGTGCCTTAAGCCACCACGGCACTCCCGGAGTATTGAAAATATGCTGCCAGTACGCTTTGCTTCCGCTTAAATTTGTGATAAGCATGGTGAATGCAGCCAGTGTAAATGTAACGGCTATGTCTCCTGTTACGTTGGCACCGCCGGGAATAATGGGCACCAGGCCCAGAAGATTATTTATAAGTATGAAAAAGAATACCGTCAAAAGATAAGGTAAAAAGCGTCTGTGCTTACCCTGTCCGATATTGGGTTTTGCAATATCATCCCTTATAAAAAGTATCAGCGGCTCAAGAAAGCCCTGTTTCCCTTTGGGGGTACTGATACCCGTTTTCCGGTATGACCTTGCGAGTGATATAAAAATCCATAATAACAAAACTGAGGCCATAAGCATGGCCGCCACATTTTTTGTCACTGAAAGGTCAAAGGGCAGGTAATCCGTGTTCACCATGCCCTCCTCATCCAGTTCCACAATCCTGCCTTCCAGCTCTCCCTCATCCATTATCTTAAAACCCCTGTGGCTATGACCATGGGCAAGGTGCCTGGATGAAAAAACATTCAGTCCCTTTGTTTTACTGTATACTATGACAGGAAGATAAAGGCTTACATGATGCCCGTCAGGGGTGGTTAATATATGCCATTCATGAGCATCATCTATATGGTCAAAAATAAATTTACGTGCATTAAATTCCTCATCATCTTCTATGTCTTCATCTTCTGTTATTGCAGACGGGAATGTAGTATTATAAGCAGGATAATCCCCGTAACGGGCCACCTCCGCAGAAGAATTTACCCCGGGACCAACAATGAGTATTATTATGAGAAGAATGCTCCTTATCTTCAATCCTTGCTTATTTTAAAGACCTTACTTTCAGCACCTTAAGCATAACCTTAAGGAGGTAAACCGTGAAGGCTAAATATAACAAAAAAAACAACACTATATACTCCGGCCCGGTTCTTTTCAGGATAATGAAATATGTCAGGGCAAATATGCTTGAGAGTACGAACTTAAGTCCAATTGTTACCATGGTGAATACCGGTTGTCGTTCCGCTTCCCTGGTTATCCCGACGATAAACACAATGAAGGACAGGGCAATAATCACAGGGAATACAATTCCCGGAAGCAAGAGATCTCTGACGGTAAGCCCGGCCGGTAAAACATATATGGCCACGGCCGATAAGGCAAAAAGAAGCAAGGAAAATAATAAAAGGTGTATAAATATTCGTACGGGGCTTTTCATACGTTAAAATTTTTATTCACTTAATTGATGAAATTGCTATGCTGGGCGCCTGGTCTTATCATCATTTTATTTTTTCCCGATAAAATCCTTCAGTGATGTATACAGCGCGGCAAAGACCCCAAGGAGGGAAAGTATTACAGTAAATACAGGTGTTTCGCCACCTCTGCGTTCATCAAGTTTAACACCGGCATAAGTCATCAGCCCGATAATAATGATCATCTGAAAAGCTATGCTTGAATACCTGGCATATGATTTTACATCTTTACTCTTCTTTTGTGACTTCTTTTTTTGTGATTGGCTGTTGTTTTTCTGCTCCTGGTCTTTCTTGCTGCTCATGATCGTCAGTCATATTACAATTGCCGGTAAATCTGGCCCCGGGCTCAATTGATAGTTTATCAGTTATGATATCCCCATTAATGCGTGATGATATTTTAAGTGTGAGCAACTGACTTACGCTTATCTTACCATTCACTTCTCCGGAGACTTCCGAATTTTTGCACGCCACTTCTCCTTTTACTTTCCCCGTGTTCCCAATAACAACTTTCCCCTTGGTTGAAAGGTTACCAATCAGTGTTCCATCTATCCTTATATCTCCTTCTGAATTAACGTCTCCTGTTATCTCAGTGCCGTTACTTATCAGGTTGATATTTGAATTTTCCGTTTCATTAACCTTTGCCATGTCTTACATATTATAATATTAATTTGATAACTCTCAAAGTTAATAAGTATTGTGATAAAAACAGGTATTTATTTCTTTTTAGTATCGTACGACCATTTAATATATACTGATCCCCAGGTAAATCCTCCACCAAAAGCAGCCAGGATAATATTATCCCCTTTATGCATCCTGCTTTCGTATTCCCACATGCACAATGGTATTGTTGCCGCGGTGGTATTACCAAATCTTTCAATATTAATCATTATTTGTGAAGGTTCAAGTCCCATTCTTTTCCCTGTTGCATGAATTATCCTCAGGTTGGCCTGGTGTGGTATCAACCATGCAATGTCATCCGAAGTGAGCTTATTTCTTTTCATCACTTCCACTGCCACATCTGCCATATGAGATACCGCGAACCTGAATACTGCCTGTCCTTCCTGGAAAACAGAATGTTCTTTTGCATCAACGGTTTCATGGCTTGCCGGTTTTTCTGAACCTCCTGCTTTCATATGGAGATATTGCTTGCCTCTTCCGTCACTGTGTAAGAGGTGGTCTATTATCCCATTGTCATCTGTGGCGGGCTCAAGCAGGACAGCCCCGGCAGCATCACCAAAGAGTGGACATGTGGTTCTGTCAGTGTAATCAGTTATTGATGACATTTTATCGGCTCCCACCATGATTACTTTTTTATACCGTCCCGAGCAGACATATTCGGCTGCAGTTTGCAAGCCAAAAATAAAACCTGAGCATGCAGCATTAAGATCAAAACTGAATGCATTCTTTATTCCTACCTTATCTGAAATGATAGTTGCTGTGGCAGGGAAAATCATATCGGGTGTCACGGTTGCACAGATCAGAAGGTCAATCTCATCGGGGCGGGTTCCTGTTTTTTCAAGCAAGCCTTTTACAGCTTCGGCACCCATAACGGAAGAACCCATGTTTTCTCCTTTCAATATCCTTCTTTCTTTTATGCCAACCCTTTGCATTATCCATTCATCGGAGGTGTCAACCATCGTTGCCAGTTCGTCATTTGTCAACCTGTATTCAGGGAACCATGCGTTTACCCCGGTTATTGCAGCTCTAATTTTTTCCATGTCAAATTTCTTCTGTGATTTTTTTCGCCAGATCGGCGTTTATAACATCTCTTGTCTGCAGGATCATATTCACAACAGTCCTTCGGCGTGATATACCGTGTCCGATTACAACATTAGCATTAATCCCGACAACAGGCGTACCGCCGAAATTTTCAAAATTCAGGCGTTCAAAAAATTCATCCTTAAGATTTCTCTCTTTATATATGTAATAAAAAGCCTCACCCTGTTTAATTATTATGTTACCAACAAAACCGTCACACACAACCACATCTGTCATGCTGGCTGTAAAAAGGACATTAGCTTCGACATTGCCAACAAAATTAACAGCCGGATTATCTTTAAGCAATTCATGCGCTCCTCTTACAGCAACAGAGCCCTTTGTTTCTTCTTCACCTATGTTCAGTAAGCCTACGGTTGGATTATTTATTCTTAGTACATATTTTGCATAAAGGCTGCCCAATTTTGCATATTGAAGCAGAACATCGGGCTTGCAGTCAGGATTGAGACCTACATCAAGCAACACTGACTTACCGCCGTCAGATGTGGGAATGGCTAATACCAGTGCGGGTCGAAAGACTCCCGGTATTACATTTACGGTATAACTGGCCCCCACCAGCATGGCTCCTGTATTACCTGCGCTGGCGAAACCATCAATTTCACTTTCTTTCAGAAGCTTGTAACCAACAGCAATACTCGAATTTCTTTTTTGTGAAAATGCGCGGGCAGGATGTTCTCCCATCTCAATAACTTCTGTGGAGGGTACCAATTCAAATGCAGAAAGATCTATACCTTCCCTCTTTGCCTGATCCCTGAGTACCTTTTCATCACCTATCAGTACAATTTCCTCCCCCGGCATAAGGGACCCTAAAGCATCAAATGCACCTTCGAGGATTGCCCCGGGTGCATAATCTCCGCCCATTACATCGAGCCCTATCTTCATATTTCAGTGTTTAAGCAGATATATCCTTCTCTATAGCCAGCTTACCCCTGTAATGACCGCATTCAGGGCATACCCTGTGAAACTTCACCGCTGCACCGCAGTTCGGACAGTTCGTTATTGTAGGAGCTGTGGCTTTATAATGGGTTCTGCGTTTATCCCTTCTTGTCTTAGATATTTTTCTTTTAGGATGTGCCATTTTTTCCCTATTTCTAGTTATTAGTATTTTTTAATTTCTCCAGTTCCGTCCATCGAGGATCAAGATCTTTATTTCCACGAACAAGGTGTTCCTCGAGCTTCTTGAGCATCTTCGGGTTACATGTAGAGTTGCCATATTCATCATCAGGATGCATTTTCTTAAGCGGTAGCCCCAGGTGGGCAAATTCATAAAAGAGCTGGTCTAAAACAAATTCATTTTCACCATAGGGTATTATAATAACCTCATCATTAACCTCTTCCCATTGCTCCCCGAACTTAATCAATACACCGTCATCGGTGTTCAAATCCTGTGTATACATATCAAGACACCTGTCACACATAAGTCTGACCGTGCCACTTAGTTTGATCCCGATCTCTATATGAGCTGATCGTTTTTCAAGACTGACGGCAGCCTGCAGTTCCGCCTCTTGGATCTCTGATTTCTCAAAGTGAGAAAAAAAATTTCTATCAATTTTAAAATCATATAGATGATTCCCCTCTTTCAATCCCGTCAATGGTATTTTGTATAATCCCGTCATAATATTCTAAAATTGGTGTGCAAAAATAAAAAAGCTTATCCAATTATTAAAGACAATGGGTAAAAAAGTAGAAAAATAAGCAATCAGGAGCTGTTTACCGGCAAAAAATTGTCTTTTGCCGATTAAGCATAGCATCACAAGGTTGTTAATAGTTATTTTTGAACTACAATTTAAATCTTATTATCATGAACGATAAAAAACATAATCCCGGTCAAAAGGTAGGAATTTTTCTTATTATACTGGGTTTATTCCTGGGTGCTGTCATGCTGGATGTTCTTAACCTGGGCAGCTTCCGGGAATATTTTGTATGGCCAATGCTTGTAATATTTATCGGGATGGTTTCCTTTTTCAACAGTAATGCCGCCGCAGGTATTATACTGGTAGCCGTAGGTGGATACTTCTTCCTGCCACGCATAGACTATGAACTACCGCTGATCTATGAGAAACTTTATTGGCCAACGGCCATCATACTGGCAGGACTGGCATTTATTGTATCAGGTATAATAAGACGGCACCGCAGAATTTAATTGTCAAATTATGCAATAATCAAAAAAAATGAGAGATATGAAACACCGTTCAAATTTAGAAAACAGACCTCACCGCAGTTATTCGGCCACAAGCAAGATTGCTATAGGTGTGGTACTGATACTGTTGGGATTTATGCTGATCATAAGAAACACCGGCTTTATGCCAAATTATTTTGAAGACATAATCTTCAGCTGGCAAATGCTGCTTATTGCCATAGGTTTTATAATGACCCTGGGTACCGGGAACAAAACACCCGGGCTTATAGTGATGGCTGTTGGTGGATTTTTTATAATCCCTGAAGTATTGGATATACCCTTCAGGACTTACAGGTTATTCTGGCCTGCAGTACTTATAATCATTGGTATAATAGTAATAACAAATGCAAGGTTGTTCAGAAGAGAACACTGGAGATCAGAAACGAGCTCATCAAATGATGTCATTGACATGGTCAATATCTTTGGTGGGGGGGAAAGGCGGATCCTGAGCCAGAACTTCCAGGGAGGGAAAATCTCCTGTGTGTTCGGAGGCGGCGAAATTGACCTTACAAAGGCCAGGCTGGCAGAAGGCACCCATGAGCTGGAAATAGCATGTGTCTTCGGAGGGGTATCACTCGTTGTTCCGCCCGACTGGAATATCATTATTGATGTGACGCCCGTTTTGGGAGGATTCTCCGATGACCGCAAGACGGCGGGTTCAGTTATAGATATGTCTAAAACACTTGTTGTTAGAGGAGCTGTTGTTTTTGGCGGAGGTGAAATAAAAGGTTACTGATAATGGTCCATCCCTTCCTCGGCAAACGAAACAGGCTGCTTGTTTACTGGCTGATCTGGCTCATCATAGGGCTGGGTCAGTCATTACTGATAAGCCTATCATCAGATATAAGTATTAATGCATCATTTAGTGATGGCTTTTTTTCAGCCTTGATATTTGCAGTTATAGCCTTGGCATTCTGGTTCCCCGTTAAGCAGTTTAATGCAAGGCGGAGCGGTTTATTGATGGCCATTGTCAATCATCTGCTTATGGCAGCTATAGCCCTGGTGATATGGATCTTTTTGACAAAGTTCCTTGTCATTTCAATACTGGAAGATTATTCAGCATACCAATCGTTCTGGAGAAACTCAATATATTACAGACTGGGAGCAGGCGCATTCATATATGCAGTGATAATACTTACATATTATCTTACCATAAGCATTGACAACATTACAAAAAAGAATATGAGGGAAGCCCACCTTGAAAATATGCTGAAAGAAACAGAGCTTATGATGTTACGGTCCCAGATAAATCCTCATTTTCTTTTCAATAGCCTGAACTCGATAAGTTCCCTTACAATATCAGATACTGAGAGAGCCAGAGAAATGGTCATTAAACTGTCAGATTTCATGAGGTATGCCCTTTCCCGTAAAGAAGACCGTACCGTGAGCCTGGCAACTGAACTGGAGAACCTGAGACTCTACCTTGATATTGAGAAAATACGTTTCGGGGAAAGACTTGTGCTTGAAGAGAAGGTCCAAAAAGAATGCCTGACCGTGAATATCCCCAATATGATATTGCAACCCCTTTATGAAAATGCTATTAAACATGGTGTATATGAAAGCTCTGATGCGGTTAATATAAAACTGAATGCTAAAAGAATAAATGGGGCAATAATTATAAGTATCAGTAATGATTATGATCCGGAAAGCATTACATCAGGGGGCACGGGTACAGGCCTAAAAAATGTAAGGAGAAGGCTTGAACTGTATTATGGCAACAAGGCATGGCTGAAGACAACCAGGGATAAGGGGATGTTTACCGCCGAATTATTTATACCCGAACAAGCTGATATTAAATTATGAACGAAAGAGATCAAATTACGGCACTGATAATCGAAGATGAGGAGCCGGCAAGAAACATAATCGAGCATTACCTGGAGAAACATGAGTCCGTTAAGATTGTAGGAGAGTGTGCCGATGGTTATTGCGGACTTATGTCAATAAAAGAACTAAATCCCGATCTTATCTTCCTTGATATTCAAATGCCCAAATTAAATGGCTTTGAATTACTGGAAATCCTGGAGGAAAAACCAGAGATAATATTTACCACCGCCTTCGATGAATACGCAATAAAAGCCTTCGACATGAATGCAGTGGATTACCTGCTCAAGCCCTTCCCCGAGAAACGCTTCGATGAAGCTGTTGAAAAAGCAATAACAAGGATCAGGGCAGGCGAGGATTCAACAGCTAAAGTCACCAGGTTGACCTCCGGGCTCACGGAAAGGGCTGCGCCCCTGAACCGGATAGTCATAAGAAAAGGCAATGCTATCAGCTTTATTCCTGTGAAAAACATAAGGTATATGCAGGCTGAAGATGATTATGTTATGATTTACCACCTGAACGGCAAAGCACTTAAGCAGCAAACAATGAAATACTATGAAGGGAACCTTCCGGATAATGATTTTGTGCGCATCCACAGATCATTTTTAGCATCGATTGAACATATTGCAAGGATTGAACCATATGGTAAAGACACATATATAGCTGTTATGAAGGAAGGTGAACGCCTTCCTGTAAGCCGCACGGGATATAAAAAGCTTAAGGAAAAGATCAGTTTTTGAACTCATCGTTTTAACCTGTTTTCCCTTGGCCACTTACCCCTGTATGTCATACATGGCCTGTATCTCTTTATCCATATCCTCGGTACCGGATCGTAACCATGAGTACCCCCGGGCCGGCACCTTGAAATACGGTTTGTTGCAAGGCAAAAACCCCTGAATGGCCCATGCAGTTTCAGTGCTTCAATAGTATATTTAGAACAGGTGGGTACATGCCTGCATGAGGGCCCTGTTAAAGGAGAAATGAACCACTTATAGAGATAAAGTGGAATCAGCAGAATGTATATGAGTATTTTCTTAAATGCTGCCATGTCAGATGCAAAGATACCGATAAATGGAATGATGGAATAGTGGAATAATGGGGTTGGAGCATTAAAATTTTAACCACTAACACATCATTCCAATATTCCAGTATTCCAATATTCCACTTTTTAGGATTACCTGCCGGGGACATCCAGCAGGGTGGTTCGTTTCTTCATGATTCTCAGGATAAGCCAGCTTAGAAAACCGAAGGCTAGAAGCACAGCCCACATCGGGTGAACATCCAAACGTCCTTCAATAGTATAGTTTCTGGCAATATCAAGGAGTGCAAATACCAGGAATATTGCTCCAAAGCCGTTATATTCTCTTTTAAGTACGTTCCTCATGGAAAAGGGAAGGTCAGACCGGGTGTAGTTACGGAATGAAGGGATGAACGAACGCACTTTTTCTGACCACAGGTCATAAGATTCGCTGAACTTGTTTCTCAGGAACTGTTCTTCGGCAAACATTATCCTTTCATAATACAGCCAGTATGCAAGGCAAAAAATAATGACTATCCATACTGACCGGAGGAAAATAACTGGGCCGAGCCACATAAAAAAGTTACCAAGGTAAAGGGGATGCCTTACCATCGAATAGATGCCTCTTGTATTAAGGCTTTCAGCCACCTGTTTATTTATATTTCTTCCGGAAGTGTTTTTGGGCGTCCGTCCCACTGTTAGTGCCCTTATTACCTGCCCAAGGAGGCTTACAGCAAGGCATCCTACTTCCACTGTCGGGCGATATTCAAGATTTCTGACTCCTGAAAGGTAAATATATACCAGCGAGGGGATAAAAATACACAGTGGCAGCCAGCCCCTCCTTTTAAAAAGCCAGTTTCCGCTTCTCTCAAATTCATGCACCAGTGCCATGGATCATTGCTTTATTCTACCGGCCAAATGTATTAAATAATTCAGAAACTGTACTTCATCCTTAAATAAACCAGGTTCATCCTGGTTCGTTCATCATTCAGTTCAGCATTGAAATATTGCCATATAAATGAGAAATCAAGGTTTTCTGCCAGTGATATATCCGCGCCTGGGCCTGCATAAAATCCATCGAGTCCGGGATACCAAATAGCTGACAGGCTGAGCTTAAACAGGGGTGTCACGGGGTATGTCACGCTTCCAAATAATGAAAATTCCGAGAACGCCAGGTCTTTTGCTGACAGGTTTTCGGAATAAAAATCATTGAAACTGCTGAATGTAAGAGGTTCATTGCAATACATTGCCTGTAACTGCAACATGCCTGTTCCGGAGAATGCACGATCGAAGCCTATTGTAAACAGGCCTGTTCCCGTAGTATCGGAAAAATTATCTTTTGGCTGGAACCAGCTTACCTCACCTCTGAATGAAGTGCTTCCTATAGCTCCTGACCAGCCTGTGCCAAAAACAATATCTTCATTGTCGACCATTCCCGCCAAAAACTGTATATCGTATCCCCATTTATTAAACCTGTACAAGCCTGCAAGTGTAAGATCTTCTTCACTGTTCATGGCTGCTGCCACCTCAATGGTGGAAGAAAAACTGGGATACACCTGTAATCTGACGGCATCACTTCCCGGCCTTTCGGGGTAATCAATATCAAAATAGGAATATGCATTGAAAATATCATTGGGATTCCATACAAAGGTCTGGCCCCAGTTTATCCTCTGGCGACCCGCCTTCAATTGAACGGGTCCCATTGCAATATCGATCCAGAAACGATCAATCCTGCTGTTCAGAATAAAGGAATTTTTATTGAAAATATTTGTTGCAAGATCCACTAAACCATTGTCTGCAGCGAGTCTGGAGGCATAGGTCGGATCCAGTTTTATCATATCACCCGTAAAAAAACGGTTTCTTAACTCCAGTGCAAAAGTCACCTTTGACCCGGCATACAGCCTGAAATTTAACCTGTTATGTATCAGGTTATCATTTATCCAGTCTCCTTCCACTTCTTCAAAGATCATGCTCTGCAGATTACTTACATAACCGTTTAAACTTACCGGTGATTGTTGGTTCTGCCCTTTTGCTGCAGGCAGAGTAAGAATGAATACCATCAACAGGATGCTTAATATCCTCATAATACTCTACTTTCTTTTCCTTATTTCGTCAGATGCCACTTTCCCGTCTTCAAGGGTTATCACTCTCCTTGCTTTTTTCACCACCCTGTTATCATGTGTTGAGAAAATAAACGTGATATGCTCATCCTTGTTGAGCTTTTCCATAATATCAAGGAGAGTTTCGGTTGATTTTGTATCGAGGTTGGCGGTGGGCTCATCCGCCAGGACGAATCTTGGCTTCGAGGCAAGCGCACGTGCCACTGCAACCCTTTGTTGCTGGCCTCCTGATAAGCGTGCCGGCCGGCTGTCAACACGGTCTTCCAGACCCACTGCCTTAAGCAGTTCCATTGTCCGTGCATCTCTTTTCTCCCTGGGCCATTTCTGGAGGTTCATTATGAACTCTATGTTTTCCTTTGCCGTAAGAACAGGGATCAGGTTGTATGACTGGAAAACAAATCCTATATTTTTCATCCTGAAATCGATGATAGCTGATGATTTTAAGGTTGACAGATCAGTGCCGTTAACCAATATTCTTCCTTCAGTGGGCATGTCAAGTCCGCCTATCATATTTAGCAGCGTTGTTTTCCCGGAACCGGAGGGTCCTACTATGGCAGCAAATTCACTCTCCTCAACATCCAGGCTTACATCATTTACAGCATGTACTTTAACATGAGTGGTGTTGTAAACCTTATGCACATTATTTAACTCAAGTACTTTCATTGCTTATTATTTAAATATTTATTATCATCTATTCTGTTCTCAATGCTTCGGCCGGGTCGAGTTTCAGTGCCTTAATTGCGGGATAAACCGAAGACAGTACGCCGGTTATTATTATTAAAACAGTTACTATCAGGAAAAAATTAATCCCTATATTGGGATAGATATGTACTGAAAAACCCATGGCTTCAAATCCTTCCTGCATTGACCCGAAGTTTATGCCTTTCGTAGATGTGATTTCAATTGCTATCCAGCTAACTATCATTCCGGCCACACCGCCGGTCAGCGACAGGAAGACCGATTCGGTCATTATCATCCTGAATACTTTCTTCTTATTCATCCCGATAGCCGTCAGCATTCCAAGTTCCTTTGTTCTTTCAAGGACAACCATAAGCATGGTATTCACTATGCCGAATGCGAGAGCAGCAAGTATAATAAGCATGAAGAAACCATACATTGCTTCTGCGAACTCTGTCAGCATAGCCATATCCGGTTGGATTTCCTTCCAGTTCATCACCTCAAAGTCAGGGAACTCGGTCCTGAGCCTCCTGGTCATGGCTTTGGTATCATCAACATCTTTTAACCTTACTATGATCTTGTGAGCGGTGTTTTCAGGTAATTCAACCAGGCGTCTCAGTATGCCGTCACGGACAAATACATGGCTTGATTCAAATGCACTGTTTGGAATATCATAAATACCTCCAACCCTGAAAACACCACCTGTCTGGTGATTATTCACGTCAACAAAAGTCAGGGTGAACTTGGCTCTTTGCCTGAATGTTTGTGATTTTTCCAGTATCATCCTGCCGTATTCCTTTTCCTGTTTAGCTGAAATAACTGATCTCATTGCTTTCTTAAAACTTCTCTCGTTGTCAAACCTCTCACCTGAGAATTGACTTATACCTGATATAATTTCCTCGGGCAATTCCTCTGAGCGCAATTCTTCAATCACTTTTTCATTGATTTCGTACCTGATAATATTCAGGTTTTTTGCCAGTTCGAAGCCTACGTATGCCAGCTCCTCCCTCTCGGTGTCGCCAAAATAATCACCTGTACCGGGTTCAAGTTCTTTATATAAGCCGAATACTTCTTTTTCTTTTTCTGGATTTATCCCTATGATGTTTACACCGGCACCTTTCCTGGCCGTGTTTGCCATGCCGACAACAAATAGTCTGTCGCATACAGCTTCCACCTCCTCCATCCCCGATATCTGATCCTTTATTGACTTAACGTTCTCGATATTACATGCAAGGTCATTATTTGACCTGAAGTCTTTCTGGCTTATCTGTATATGAGCCAGTTCGTTTTCGAGCACTTCATCAACGCGCTGATCGACGGCTCCGTTCATTACGCCAACTGCAAATACTCCGGCAAAGATGCCCACCGTAACCGAGGCAATAACCACAAGACTTCTTATCTTGTTTCGCCATACGTTTTTCCAGGCTGTTTTTGTAATCATCTTAGTATTTATTTTATGCTTTGAGTGCGTTCACTTCTTTCATCTTCATTATTTTGACAACAGGATATATTGCTGCTACAAGTACTATTATTGCAACAACCAGTGATTGCGACAGGAAGTAATTATCAATCCACTGGAATGCCATAACGGGTTCGAATCCATAATCTTCCCATATTTTTGCCAGATTGGCTGAAAAATGTATGGGATGGTAATACCCGTAAATTATTGTTGGTACGGCCACTGCCACACCTGCCAGTATGCCAAGCAATCCAATGAAAATCAATTCGTAAACCATCACCCCGGCCATTTTCGTTTTCTGCATGCCGATGGCAATAAGCACACCAGTTTCCCTTCTCCTCTCTGCTGTCATCATAAGTACGGTGCCAAATACACCAAAGGCAATCACCAGGTACAGGATGCCGATCATTATCATACCGCTCTTGTTGTCTGCTTCCAACTGCTGTACAAGGGTCTCATTCATTTCTTTCCATCCCAGGACGCGGTATGGACTTTCAAGCTTTGAATCAAGGCGTTGAATGGTGTTTTCAATTGCATCATTATCGTTGTTCTTCAGATGCACCACCAATGAAGTTAACATACCATCAGCATAGTACAAGGTCTGGCAGACATCCACAGGCAGGTAAACGATTTTATTGTCAATATCCGGGTTTGGAACACTTACTATCCCCTTAATTACGTATTTACCTGCCGCGGTATGTCCATGATAAGCCTGCCCAATCAGGATAATTGTATCTCCCCGCTCCAGTCCCAGGTAGCGGGACAGCCTGTCACCAACGAGGGCCGCATTCTCCCCCATGCTGAAATAGGCATTATCAACACCTGCATATTTTTCAAACAACGGCATGAGCAATTCTTCATCATCCTTCTTGATCCCGAGGTCAACCTGCAGCCTTCCGTCGGAAGAATAAGCATTACCCTTGAAAAGATCCATGTTTTTTGCCAGGTAAGCGGGGATGTCTTCAGATTTAATAGCTGTTATTGCTTCCTCAGTCAGACGGTATTTAACCAGTTTGTCTTCCACATCCGACAATAGTTTTTCCTTTTCAGGGTCGATACCCATAACCATTACTCCCTTTGAACGGGATCCACTTGATGCAAGGGCAAAGGACTCGAAACGGGGAATGACATCCTCGACGTTCTTATCATCTGTTATTTTACTCCTCAGCTCGGGTGTATTCCTGATTACATTATCAACTACTTTATTTTCCCAGAACTCTTCATCCTGAACCTGGATATAGCCCGAGTATGATTCTATTACATTCTTATACATCGAATCATAGGTCCCAAGCTGTATTGATCTCATTACTAGAGCAAAGAATACTGCAAAGAATACTGACGATGCCGTAATAATCGTCCTTCGCTTATTCCGCCAGAGATTTCGCCAGGCCATTATATAATTTTTCATCTTTATATATTTTTTGAACTATCTCACCCTCTTCAGGTTTTGCTGTGAGAAGAAACCATCTTCTATAGCTATATTGAATTCAATCTCCATTATTTCCACCACGGTCTTATATCCTTCTTCGTCTTCAGGTATTATTTCGAGTATGGTGGGAATAAGCCTTCCATCCATAGTTTTTATGTTTTTTCCAAGTTCTGTTCTCACGAGGTAACCGTCTTCGTCATAAAGTTCAGCCTTCAGGAAGAGGTAATCCTCTTTATCGATCCATCTTATCTGGTGGCCCCAGATTACTGCAGCGTCTTCCCTGGGCGTCATTTTTATGCGGTAACACAGTCGGTCTTCGATCTCTTCCTCGCCTGTAATTTCGTGGGTATAATCCTCCACAACAGATGATTCGTTAAGAATATCCTCATTCGTATAATCAGATCCCATCCATCCCTGTGACATCATGGAGGGAGGCAGCTTGATCATCCTGTCTATCGTGGGATTCCAACTCCACATCTCTGACTCCCTTTTCAGATAAGCCTGCCCTTTGTCCCTGGCAGGGGAAGTAATAAGGGTAAGTGCATAGTCTGTGCCCTTTGTCCAGTTCTTGAATTCCAGTGTCCTTTCCCATTCGGGACGGATAATTGTCATTTTCATAATACTGTAACTCGATTCCTCGCCATTTATCTTCTCATTTGCCCTTTTCACTATCTCACTTGCATCCTGGGCCCCTATAAATGAACACGTACAAAAGATCAGTAAAAATGTAAATAGTCCTTTTTTCATAATGTATTTGGTTATCTGTATTTTTTCAATATTCTCTCTTTTATTTTCTCTACGTGGAATATATCAGGATATGCAAGATAGTTTATACCTATGCCATCAAGTAAAGCTCCGAAGATAACGGCTTCGGTATAAGGATCCTCGCATCCCCGTGATTCAAAATACGATTTCAATAAACCAATGTAGTTACCTATTACTTTTGCAAGTCTTTCTTCCACAAGCTTTAATACCGGTTCCTGCAGAAAAAGTGTGAAATAAAGTCTCCAGAAACAGGTGTCCTCATTCAGTAATTTAAAATATCGGTCAAGCAGAAATTCCATTTCATCGCCTGTGAGCACCCCATCCTTATTCGGATCCATCAGCTTATCAATATTCTCAAGACCGGTATATATTATAGCCTTAATAAGATCTTCCTTACTCTCGAAATAATTGTACAACAAACCCTTTGATATCTCTGCTTTTTTGGCAATACTGCTTATTGTGGTTCCATGAAAACCATTTGTTGCGAACAATTCAAGAGCCGTACGCATTATCAGGGCTTTCTTTTCCTCCCTTATTCCTTCAAGCTGCTGTTTCGTTCTGGGCATATCGTTTTTCATTAAACGTTCAGTCATTAATTCATTAAACAAAATACCGTTTTTGAATGAACGGTCAGTCAAATATACTAATTTTAAAATGTAGCCTCCAAATTTTTTGTGTTAATTTTTAGTTAATACCTTTTTTATAGAATAATGGAGTGATGGATTAATGGAATAATAGGGGTTTTATTAATTTATGACACTATTAAATTTCATATAATCGGTCTCTTTATTCTAAATCCTGTTGGTGTTGATCTCCAGATCAACGCCTCATGATGGGGTGGGTCTTTATGCCTCCTATGTCGCGGTTCTACTTCTGTCCCCGACTTTGTCAGACGAAGACTTTGGGCAAAGTCTGAAGCTCGAAGAGCGTAGGTGGAAGAACCGTGCCGCGGGACTTCGTCGAGCTTGTAAAATTTCGTTTGCTTTCGGTAAATTAAGTTTCCTCGGTTCCATCATTTCAGTATTGCTCGCTCCCACATGCCACAATCACCATCCGCTCGCGAGCTCGTCACCCTCACTTGTTTTCAGCAAGTTCAGGTTTCTCGGTTCCATTTTCCCCATATTCCATTTTAATGAACCCCACCCCCTCTTATCCCCTGTATCGTCAAAATCCAGCAACACAATAATATTGGACCTTTCATGTTATATTTTTGAAAGATTTTTTATCTTTAGCAGGTTATATACAAAGAATTTAAGCAATGGCTAAGCTCAAACTGTCACTTGGATTAATCCCCTCAACATCAAAGATAGAGCAGGAAGAAAATGCCCTTATCGCAGAATATGAAAAACTGAAAAAATTCAGTGAGTCAGACGAACTGAAGCACTTTAATGAACTGGATGTTAAGGTTAATTCCACCGATTTCAAAACCAGGAAGCAACATATTGAAAACCTCCGGTTCAAAGATTCTGAAGAACATAACAAAGAGCAGGAGTTTAAGCGTCTTAACAAGAGCAAGGACCTGGTGATGTATTTCAAAACACGCGACAGTGTGGATTTGAAGAAATACCAGGAGCTCGAAGGTTCGGACAAGATCAAACGTTTTGAAGAACTCAAAAAAACAGTTAATTCAGCTGCCTTTAAGGAAAAGCAAAAAATGAAGCCCATAACCTTCAAGAGCACTGAAGAATACAGCAAGTTCAAAGAATACAAAAAGCTGAAGTCCGATTCAAACGTTAAAGCATATAACAAGCTCTTGAAAAAGGGGAAGAAGGAAGAAGCCGAAAAATTGGTTGGATTAGCCAGCATAAAAAGGTATCTCGCCCTGAGTGAATTTATCAATTCCGATGCCTTCCTTGAAAAAAAGAATATGAAGCCAATCACTTTCAAGGATACTGATGAATATAAATTGCTGCAGGAATACAAAAGCCTTAAAAACGATCCCGATATTAAATTCTTTTACAAGTTTAAGAACTCGAAAGAACTCGCCAACTATAAAAAGCTTGAAGGATCTCAGAAAGTATCCAGGCACGAGGAACTTAAGAAATATCTCCAGACCGACGAGTTCAAAGAAAGGAAGGAATATCTGCTCGATAAGAAACGATATGAAAAATCCGATCTCTATAAGCTTGAGCAGGAATATGAAAAGCTTAAAAACAGTGATGATATCGTATGGTATTTCAAGGTTAAAAACTCAGACAAATTCGACTTCATTAAACACAGGGAGCTTACTTTCAGTGATGAATTTGATGAAAACTCCCTTGATACAAAGAAATGGCTGACCAATCATTACTGGGGCGACCGGCTCTTGAATGACAGGTATTCACTGGAAACAGATCTTCATTGCTATACTGAATCGGAAAATTTTGATGTGGGCAGCAGCATACTGAGCATAAGCACCAGGCCGCAGAAAAAAGAAGGTAAGGTATGGAATCCTGCCCTGGGCGGTTTCAGGAACAAAGAATTTAATTACACCTCGGGCATCATAAACACCGGAAAAAGTTTCCGTCAGAAACACGGGATATTCCAGGCAAAGATAAAACTGAACACAGCGATAGGCCCCAGGCATGCTTTCTATTTGCTTGCCGACAAGGTAACCCCCCATATCGATGTTTGCCGCAGCGACAAGGGCAAGGTATGCATGGATATCTTCACAAATGGTAACAGGTCGGCAAAAACTTCCATCGGTTCAAAATACGGAAGGGGCTTTTATATTTACACCCTTGAATGGACACCGAAGGCACTTGTCTGGAAAATCAATGATTACGAGGTTTTCAGGCAGACGGCAAATATCCCCGATGAACCCATGTATATTAATTTTTCAGGAGGCCTCGACAAACCAATGTCAGGATCCAGTTCCATGGAAATCGATTGGGTAAGGGTATACCAGTTTAAAAACTAATAGCAGGGTGCAGGGAGCATGGGGCAGGGAAAGAGCCTGATTTTTTCTCACTCCCTGCCCCCTGCCCCCTGCTCCCTGCTCCCTGCTCCCTGCCCAATACCCCTCTTCAACAACATCTCCATCCCACCTTTGTATATAAAAACAATTATGTAAGTTTGGTACGATAATAATTACATAAACAGATACCGATATGTCCAAAAAATCATTTCTTATCCTTCTATGTCTGATTGTTCTGTCTGGGCCAATTTTTTCGCAAGGTTACGGTGAACTGACCCGCCAGGACACCCTGCGCGGATCATTAACACCTGAGAGGGAATGGTGGGATCTTACCTTCTACCATATGAATATTAAAACCAACCCTGCCGACAGCACCATACACGGATATGTTTTGATAAGGTACGATGTGTTAAGTCCTTATGACCTGATGCAGATCGATCTCCAGCCACCCCTGAAAATAAAAAGTATCACCCAGGATGGTAAACAGCTGGAATTCGTTCGCGATGGTAACGCCTGGTTTGTCCGGATGGCCAAGGAACAGAGGGCAGGTGAATCCAATGAAGTTAAAGTATATTATGGGGGCAAACCCAAGGTAAGCCGCCGACCGCCCTGGGACGATGGACTGACATGGGATTATGACGATAACGGTAATCCCTTTTATGCTACGACATGCCAGGGAGGTGGAGCCAGCATATGGTGGCCATGCAAAGACCATATGTATGACGAGCCTGACAGCATGCGGTTCAGCATAACAACTCCCGGTGACCTTATGGATGTATCAAATGGTAGGTACAAAGGAGTTACGGTAAATGAAGACGGCACAAAAACATGGCACTGGTATGTTTATAATCCCATCAATAATTACGGGATAAATATCAATGTGGGTGATTATGTTCACTTCGGCGAGGTATATGATGGCATACTCGGTGAGCTCGACTGCGATTATTATGTACTGAGCTATAACCTTGAAAAGGCAAAAGAGCATTTCAAACAGGTGCCCATGATGCTCGAGGCCTTTGAATACTGGTTTGGTCCCTATCCCTTTTACGAAGATGGTTACAAGCTGGTTGAAGCCCCTTACCTGGGAATGGAACACCAGAGCTCAGTTACCTATGGCAATGGCTATATGAACGGATACCGTGGAAGGGATATTAGCGGTACCGGATGGGGTGAGAAATTTGATTTTATTATCATTCACGAATCGGGCCATGAATGGTTTGCCAATAATATCACCTATAAGGACATTGCCGACATGTGGATCCACGAAAGTTTCATTGCCTATTCCGAAGGCCTTTTTGTAGAGTACTGGTATGGTAAAGAGGCGGGCGCTGAATACCTCAGGGGCGTTAGGTCGAATATAAACAATGACCGTCCCATCATAGGTATCTATAATGTAAATCGTTCAGGCTCAGGTGATATGTACCAGAAAGGTGCAACAATGCTTCATATGATACGGCAGATCGTCAATGATGATGATAAATGGAGAGATATATTACGAGGACTTAATAAAACCTTCTGGCACCAGACCGTGAGCACTGACCAGATAGAGGGGTACATGGAAGAGCATACCGACTTTGAGTTGAAACCCGTTTTCGACCAGTTTCTTCGTGACACAAGGATCCCGGTGCTGGAGTACCGGTTTACGGATAATGGACTTAGGTACCGCTGGGGAAATACCGTGAGGGGTTTTAATATGCCAGTTAAGGTCTACCTCGACGGTAAAGAAACCTGGCTCGAGTTTTCAGACAGGGGCTGGTCGTTCCTTGAGGGTATTGAACCCTGTGAACTGCTTGTAGATAAAGATTTCTATGTTGCCGTACTTAATATAATGGGAGAATGATTATGCGTAAATGGATAATTGTCATTGTCTTATTTGCGGCTGCCCTTCTTTCATGCTCCAGGAAAGAAACAAAGCCCAATTTCGTTTTTATTCTTGCCGATGACCTCGGTTGGACAGACCTGGGATGTTACGGCAGCACCTTCCATGAAACACCCAATCTCGACAGGCTGGCATCAGGAGGTATGGTCTTTACAGATGCATACACAAGCAGTCCTGTTTGCTCCCCCACCAGGGCAAGTATAATGACGGGTAAACACCCAGCAAGAGTAAACATAACCGACTGGATACATGGCCTTGATCCTAAAAACAGGAAGCTGCTGGGCCCTGAGGATAAGCACCACCTTGCTCTTGAAGAAGAAACGATAGCCGAGACATTGAAAAAGAACGGCTATAAAACCTTCTTTGCCGGCAAGTGGCATCTGGGTGATACGGGATACTTCCCGGAAGACCAGGGATTCGATATTAACAAGGGAGGCCATCATATGGGTCAGCCCCCCGGAGGATACTATTCACCCTTTAAAAATCCTAAACTGGAAGACGGACCCGAAGGGGAATACCTTACAAACAGGCTGACGGATGAGTCACTAAGCTTCCTGCAATCACTTGAAGGAGAGCCCTTCTTCCTCTACCTTGCCTTTTATACCGTCCACACACCAATCCAGGCATGTGAAAAACATATTGATTACTTTGAGGAAAAGAAAGAAGAGCTGGGTGAAGAAGGTGAGCCGGTCCTTGTTGATGAACATGAAGCAAGTACCACCATAAACCAGGTTAATGCACCTTACGCCTCGATGGTATACAGCATGGATGAGAACGTTGGCCGCATTATTGAATATCTAGAGGAAAGTGGTTTGTCAAAAAACACTTACATTATATTCACTTCTGATAACGGGGGGCTAACAACAGTGGCCCGTAACAGGTTGGCCCCAACAGCAGTTACGCCTCTTAGGGCGGGCAAGGGCTGGTGCTATGAGGGAGGCATACGTGTACCCCTCATTATTACAGGGCCGGGTATACGGAACAAGACAACTGATATTCCTGTTATCAGCACCGATTTTTATCCCACCATACTGGACATGGCGGGACTGCGGTCGATGCCCGGTCAGCACACCGACGGTAAAAGCCTTTTCCCACTTGTCACTGAAAACAAGGCACCCGAAAGAGAAGCTATTTACTGGCATTACCCCCACTATCATGGAAGCCAGTGGACTCCCGGTGCTGCCATCCGCAAAGGTGACTGGAAGCTTATTGAGTTTTACCATTACGACAAGACAGAGCTTTACGATCTCTCTGAAGATATTGGTGAGACAAAAGACCTTTCGGCAGAGTATCCCGAAAAAACAGCCGAGCTAAAAGCATTGTTAAGGAAGATGCAAAAAGAAACAGGAGCTCTTTTACCCGAGAAAAATCCTGATTTTGGAAAGTAATGGTAGCTGATGTGTTTCTGAAGGAATATTTTAATACTATAGTAATTGCATGGATTGCCCTTGCAATATTGCTCTTCCCTCTCCTGTTAAAGGTAAGGGCACCTTACGGGAGGCATGCGAGTGTTAAATGGGGACCTTCGATCGATAACCGGGCTGGGTGGTTTATAATGGAGCTTCCTTCGTTAGTACTTATAACCGTTCTCTTCCTAACGGGTAATAAATGGGAGATAAACATACTCTGGGTGTTTTTTGGACTATGGTTTGTTCATTATTTCAACAGGATATTCATTTTCCCTTTCAGGACCAGGACAAAGGGCAAGAAGATCCCCTTGCTGGTTGTAGCCCTGGCTCTTTTCTTCAACCTGGTAAACGGCTTCCTCAACGGTTACTGGCTGGGCTATTTAGCAGGGGGCAGGGGGCAGGGGGCAGGGAGATACAATGTTGACTGGTTCACAGATCCGAGGTTTATTATAGGGATAGCACTATTTCTCACAGGCTTTCTAATCAACCAGCTTGCCGACAATCACCTTTTCCATTTACGCAACGGGAAAAAATCAGGATATTCAATCCCAGCCCACCCCCTCTTCAAATATGTATCCTGCCCGAATTTCTCAGAGAAGATACTTGAATGGACGGGCTATGCAATTATGACTTGGAGTCTGCCGGGATTATCTTTTGCCATCTGGACGGCAGTCAATCTCATCCCCCGCGCCCTGCAACATCATGCCTGGTACAGGGAAACATTCCCTGATTACCCGGAAAGAAGAAAAGCCTTAATACCATTTTTATTATAGGATAACTTATACAGGAAAAAACCAACAAAACAAAGACAGTAATGAAAAAACAATGGTACGAAATACTGTTTGAGAATTACGGCAGGAAGTATGATAATGAAAGCTTCACGCGGGGAACGATCGGTGAATGTGATTTCATTGAGAAAGAGCTCAATTACGATAAAAGTCTCAGGATACTGGATGTGGGTTGTGGAACGGGCAGGCATGCAATAGAGCTGGCCAAAAGAGGCTATGATGTTACTGGCATTGATCTGTCAGAGTCGCAGCTAAAGAGAGCAAGAGAGAAAGCGAAAAACGAAGATCTTGAAATTGATTTCATTCGACATGATGCAAGGGATTTGCCTTTTAAAGATGAATTTAATGTTGCCATTATGCTTTGCGAAGGAGGCTTCCCCCTTATGGAAACCGATGAGATGAATTATGAAATATTAAAAAGCGCTACAAAATCGCTTAGGGCTAAATGTAAGTTCATTTTCACAACCCTTAACGGCTTATTCCCTCTGTATCATTCTGTTGAAGAGTTTGGCGATTCCTCAGACACGGATGGCGGAGCCACATACAGGAGTAATACCTTTGACTTAATGACTTTCCGCGACTACAATATAACAGAGTTTGAGGATGATAACGGTAATAAAAAAACCATTGAATCAAACGAGAGGTATTATGTACCTTCTGAAATAAGCTGGTTATTAAAATCGCTCGGATACAGTAAAATTGACATTTTTGGGACCAGGCTGGGTGCATTCTCACGAAACGATAAATTGACCACCGGGGACTTTGAAATGCTGGTTATTGCTGAAATGTAGAGCCGCTTTTCTTTTGTCATCCTGAACATAGTGAAGGATCTAATTAGCTGGCAATCAACAATAAAATTACTTTCAGCGAGCTCATCCCGAATTCTCGTGGCTCGGTTCACTAGTGAGCTCGTCCCGTTTTGTAGTCCTCGGTTCAAAGGGAAATCCCTGCTCCCTGCTCCCTGCAATTA
>JAYEGY010000050.1:0-3490 GCA_034659275.1 Bacteroidota bacterium
CAATCTTGCTTATTTCATTTTTCACCTCTTCATAATCAATGCCCGGAGGTACTTCCTGGAGTAATATTCTGAAAGTTTTCTTTAAATTTTTGTATACATTGAATAGCACCCATGCTGTTATTCCCATGGAAAGCAAAGGATCTAAAATAGGGGCAGTAACAAATATCATAACTATACTGACAATCAGTACTGCAATCCAGCCGAGAACATCCTCGAGCATATGAAGGAAAACAGCTTTCTCATTCATTGTTTTCCCTTTTCTGAGTCTCAGGACGGCAATCCCGTTGACTACTATCCCGAGAATGGCAAGGTACATCATGCCCTGTGCATTCACTTCATCTGGTGATAAGAGTCTTTCAATGCTCTCCTTGATAATAAATACGGCACCAACGACCAACATCACAGAGATTACCAATGCTCCCAGCAGTGAGAATCTTTTGTATCCATAGGTATATTGCTTGTCCCTGGGTCGGTTTGACACTTTTTGCAGGTACCATGCCACCGCCAGTGATATTGTATCACCCAGGTCATGCAGGGCATCTGATATTATGGCTATACTGTTTGTGAACAAGCTTCCTATTATCTCGATTATGGTAAATGCCAGGTTGAGAAAAAAGGCAAGAGAAATATGGCGGGTGCTATTTTGTTTTATCTGATGCATTGGCTATTTACTTCTTACAAAGATACTTCGAAATTCTGCAATCGGTGTTCGATATTCGATATTCATATAGCATTTGCAGGTTCTAGTATACTCGAATAATCTCCCCGGTCCTGGTTCCCTCAACGCTCCTTCGGTATGCATTAACAACCTTCTCCATAGGTATTGGATTATAGCCAGGGAAAATATGTCCAAGAGCTTCAGCCGAGTCCTCAACCAGTCCGGGTGTTACTACGTTAACTCTGGGATGACCTTTTAGCTCTAGTACCAGGGCTCTGACAAAACTGTGTATTGCCCCGTTCACCATGGCTGCACTGGTTGTTCCCGGTACAGGGTCATCTGCCAGTATTCCGGTAGTCAGTGTTATTGATCCGCCAATGTTAATATATGATCTGCCAATTCTGACCAGGTTAACCTGACCCATCAGCTTATTCCTGAGGCCGTAATAAAAATCCTCCTCTGATATTTCATCAAAAGGTGCCCATTTAGATTTACCCGTAGCAGCAATAACCGCATCCGCATTACCGGCCTTTTGAAACATATTTTCAATAGATGAGCTATCCTCGATATCTACATTTATATCTCCGGAATTACTGCCCGCAACAATTACTTCGTGATTAGCAGCAAAATGAGATGCCACCCTGCTGCCAATTGTGCCTGTTCCTCCAATAATCAATATTTTCATGCCCGTTTATTGATATTTATCTAAACATTTCTTAAAACACTGAACGTTTTTTATATGTCAATAGTTCAATATTTATGCGTAACTAATCATAATTGATTGCTCCCTTAAACATACCCTCAATACCCAGCACCCAGTATCATCCCCGATAACTTCCTTATCACTTCTTCTATGAAATTAAAAGTCATACTCATCGCCACGTTCCGGGATATCAATATTGCTGAAACCTTTAGTCTCAAGGAAGGATTTATACTTATCCTGGACATCCAGTTCCCCGTGGACAAGGAAGGTTTGTTTTATTTTTGAGGGATCCTGGCATGAAAGAAACTCGGCCATTTCCTTGTAATCGCCGTGACCACTGTATGAATCGATGCTTTTTATATCTGCCCTGACATAGTGCCGGTTACCGTGGATTGAAATGTCTTTCTCTCCTGCCAGCAGTCTGGATCCCAGGGTACGTGGTGCACAATAACCTACTGCAAGGACTGTATTTGCAGGGTCCGAGATATTGTTCGCCAGGTGATGTTTAATCCTTCCTGCTTCCATCATTCCAGAGGCTGATATTATTATCATTGGTTCTTTCATATCATTGAGTTTTTTGGAATCTTCAGCTCTCTTTATATAGTAAAGGCTGTTAAAACCAAAGGGATCGGGGTCTTCCTCCATCAGTTCAATGATATCCTCGTTAAAGCATTCGGGGTGCAATCTGAAAATATCAGTTGCATTTATCGCCAGCGGGCTGTCGACATAAATATCGATGCGGGGTAGTTTTTCTTCATTGTAAAACTTATTCAGGCTGAATACAATATCCTGGGTACGCCCTATGCTGAATGCCGGGATGATCAGTTTACCCTTTTTTTCCACACATGTATTACGGATAACACTGAGCAGTTCTTTCTCAGCATCTATGTCATCCTCATGAAGCCGGTCACCATAGGTTGATTCAGTGATCAGTATATCAGCCTGGGGAAAGGGTTTTGGGGTAATCAGTATGCGGTTTACCGGTCTTCCTATGTCGCCTGTATATGTGAGCCTGTTGATCCTGTCTGCCTCTTTTATCTCGATGTTGGCAACGCCAGCGCCAAGCATATGGCCGGCATGTGTAAACTTCACTTTAATATTATCATCAATTCTGAATTTACGGTCGTAAGATACCCCTATAAAGAGACTCATGCATTTAACGGCATCCATTCTGGTATATATTGGCTCAACCGGAGGTTCTCCCTTCCTTGCTCTTTTCTTGTTAAAGTAATAGGTGTCATGTTCTTGTATATGACCCGAATCGGCCAGCATTATTGAGCACAGGTCTCGTGTAGCACTTGTGCATACAACCGATCCACTGAAACCCCGTTTGTAAACATAAGGTATCAGTCCTGAATGATCGATGTGGCCATGAGTGAGGATAATATGGTCTATTTCCGCCGGATCAAAGCCCAGGTCGCGGTTCAATGAATCCGTTTCAAGACCCTTGCCCTGGAACATACCGCAATCGAGAACAATTTTTTTCCGTGTTCTGTTGTAATGAGATGCTTGCTGCCTGTTACTTCTCTTGCAGCTCCGAGGAATTTTATCTTCATGGAGTAAATTTTGCTCTAAAGGTAATGATAAATAAATAAGAGTATAATTCGTAATCTCTTAGTATTTTTACAAAATGATTATCGATTCTCATACACATATTGGCACTATCTCATATCCGGTAGGCAAAAACAGGGTTTCCAATCTTCCCCAGGAGGACCTGATTGCTGCAATGAAAAAATATTCCATCGATTATGCACTGGTTTCAAGTATTGAGGGTGCGGAATTTGATTCTGAGGGGCAATTGGCTCCACCGGAAAAACAAACACCTCAGTTAGTATCTTTCAGGAGTCTGGTTCAATTTGTTCAAACCAATGGGGGGATATCATTGAAGGCTTTACTCTGGATTAAACCATATACCGAAAAAGTTAGCCCTCAACTTGAAAAATTCATAATAGAAAACAGAGAACATATTGCCGGCCTTAAAATGCACCCTTCATTGTCAAACAATAAACTACCTCGCAGCAGAGCTACGAGGTATTAAAACAGCTTGAGCTGTTGTGAGTGAATTTGTTCATATTCGTCAAGTTTGCCCTGGGCCTGAACGTAGGCCTGTATCGTATTTTCATCACCAT
>JAYEGY010000051.1:0-3489 GCA_034659275.1 Bacteroidota bacterium
ACAGTTCAACCTGCTTTTTGTTAAAGTCAGTCAGGTGAAATAAATTTAATTGACTTGATTTTTCCGATCTTTTTTGGAAATCCTGCTTAAAATTCTTACTTTTATGCATAGGTGGTTTTTTTGTTTTACGTAACTTCAAGATAGTGAATATCAAAGAGATAAACTAATAAAAATCACCTTTTTTTTGTTTTTTATGAATTATTCAGGCTAAATTTAAGAATGATCTTTTCACCCCTTTTCACGGGTGTTTTATTCGTAATATTTGCCGTTGCTATGGCCGTTGCAACCTTTATTGAAAATGATTTTGGTGCGGCTGCGGCACGGCAGATAATTTATAACAGCAAATGGTTTGAACTGATATTCCTGTTAATGGTAATTAATCTGGTTGGACAGATTTTCATCTTTAAGTTATATAAAAGGAAGAAACTCACGGTACTTTTTTTCCACCTGGCATTTATATTAATTATATCAGGTGCTGCAATAACCAGATATACAGGTTATAATGGAAGAGTACATATTCGTGAGGGGCAGCTTGCTTCATATGGTTTTACAGGTGACAGATATATGGCGGTTGAAATTTATGACAACCGGGATGAATTGCTTATAAGCCAAAAAAATAAAATAACTGTAACAAATATATCCGTGGGTAGATTCTACAGGGAAGGAGAAATAGATAATTCCCCCTTTTCAGTAAGGTACTCAAGGTATATCCCCAATGCAGGTGAGTCACTGGTTGATGCTGACGATGGCAATCCAATTGTAGCACTCCTCATCTCCGGTGAAAGAAGACCCCGTGAAATGATCTACCTGGAACAAGGTGAGAGCAAGAGCTTTGATGATCTCAGGCTTGGCTTCGATGCGGATGGAAACTGTGATCTGGAAATAAGTCTAAAGGCAGACACTTTTAGCATTGCCTCAAACACCCAGCTCACAAGTGTGAGCATGATGACACGGGAAACAAAAAATATACCTGCGGGTGAAAAAGTTGCTTTCAGGGAAATGCTAATTTATTCAAGCCCTCACCTCAGGATAGTGCCCCAAAAATTATCTTTAAGCGGCAAGCTGATACCGGTGAGTGTTGACCCGGAAAATTCTCTTACGGGTAAAGATGCTTTTGAAATTGAGCTTAAATATAAGAATGACCTTAGAAAACTATATGTTTATGATATTCATAACGGCATTATTGATACCTCCGAAACTGAATTCGGAGATATAAGGTTCCTTGTTACCTATGGCCCGGAAAAAATTGAATTCCCCTTCTCAATACTGCTGGAAGATTTTAAACTTGAAAGGTATCCCGGTTCTTCAAGTCCCTCGGGATACCGAAGTGAAGTTGTCCTCATCGATAAAGCAAATAATGTTTATATGCCATATTCAATATATATGAATCATATCCTGAAATACCAGGGTTACAGGTTTTACCAGTCATCATATGATACCGATGAAAAAGGGACTGTATTATCGGTAAACCATGACCGGGCAGGCATTATGGTTACTTACACAGGGTATGCTGCCCTCTTTGTTTTTATTATTCTCACACTTTTGAACAGGAATACGGTATTCAGGAAAATAAAACCATCTTTTTGGAGGAATTCGGGATCCAAGCTGCTGGCCCTGGTTATTGTTTTTCTTTCTCTAAGTATCGCAAGCCGTGCTAACCCTACCAAAATAGTATATGACAGAAAGAAAGTTAACGAATTTGGCAGGGTCCTGGTGCAGGATCAGAGAGGACGAACAAAACCACTCTATACCCTGAGTTATGATATCCTCAGAAAGATTTACCGCCATAACAGCTACCAGGCTTATTCCCCCATGCAGGTCTTTATGGGATTGAGTACAGATTTCCGGAACTGGCAGGATGAGCCTTTGATAAAAGTGTCGAACAGGGAACTGAGAAACGCCCTGGGAATGGCAGAAGATTATGTTTCCATAGATCAATTGATAGATTTTGAAAAAGGGGAATATATACTTTCCGGAATGATACGGGGGGTAATGAATAAACCTGTGGCTGAGAGGGATAAGATGGATAAAGAAATTATTAAGGTTGACGAAAGGGTAAATATAATAATGATGCTTGCAAGGGGGGAGTTTTTCAGGATTTTCCCCCTCAGGAACGGCACTTATAACTGGGGTACTCCCTTGCAGGCACTCGAAAATGCTATCAATAAGGAAGACAGCCTTTATATAAGAAATATACTTTCATTGTATACCAGTGCACTATTTGAAGGGACAAAAACAGGTAATTTCGATCAGGCAGATGAATACCTTGAGTCTATTATTAATTATCAGCGCAGGTTCGCTGCTTATGAACTGCCATCTGAGAAACAGGTTAAAGCCGAGATATTTTATTACAAATCGTTGATCTTTGAACGCCTCTTCCCTTATTATGCAACAGTGGGTCTGGCAATGTTTTTTATACTCATCTCAATGATAATAAGAGAAAAGACAGGGAGGACACCGCTGATTAAATTCTTATCAGTAATAGTACTGCTTGGATTTATTGTCCATAGTGCCGGCCTTGGCATAAGGTGGTATATTTCTGGCCATTCACCAATGAGCAACGGTTATGAATCATTGCTTTTTATTTCATGGGTAACACTTCTTGCAGGTTTATTTTACAGTCGCCGCTCTTCTCTTACCCTCGCGGCAACAGTTCTTTTAGGTTCACTTACCCTGATGGTGGCACATCTGAGTTTCATGGATCCTGAGATTACAAACCTGGTGCCTGTGCTTAAATCCTACTGGCTCACCCTGCATGTATCGGTTATTACAGCCAGCTATGGTTTTCTTGGACTCGGGGCCATACTGGGGCTGGTGAATATGATACTTTATTCTATGAATAAACCGGATAACCGTATACATATACTGAAGACCATTGATGATCTTTCGCTGATTAATTATCGCACCCTTGTGCTCGGATTATATTTCTTGACCATAGGGACATTCCTTGGTGCCATATGGGCAAATGAGTCCTGGGGGAGGTACTGGGGCTGGGATCCCAAGGAAACCTGGTCGCTTATAACAATCATAGTCTATGCTTTTGTTATTCATTCAAGGAATATTAAAGCACTGAACAGTATTTTTGCATTTAATATACTGTCAGTGTATGCCTTTTCATCAGTGCTTATGACTTATTTCGGGGTAAATTATTACCTCACCGGATTGCATTCATATGCAGGAGGTGACCCCGTACCGGTACCTGCTTTTGTTTATGTTTCAATAGCAGTGTTACTGGCACTTTCATTTTACTCATACAGTAGGTATAATAAAATGGTGAAATCTAAAATGTTTAAGCGAAACCCATAAAAATGGGAACAGACTGGAAAGCCTGACTGGGTGCTGGGTTTCCTAGGTTCTGGGTAACTAGTAGATCGTTCTGTAAATAACATATCATATAGATTTTAAATCTTCCATTTTATATTTCCAGCGAAATATTACAGGTTCCATGTTTATTTCTTCAATACCTTTATAGATTCTTTCTTCCAGTTC
>JAYEGY010000052.1:0-17555 GCA_034659275.1 Bacteroidota bacterium
CTACAATATACCAGTATTTGTAACCCTTTGTTGTCTTGCTTTGAATAGTAGCCATAATTGGTATATACTTGTGATATATACATGCAATTATACGCCATATATTAATTTATTACAACATTAGATATCAACATTAGTTCGTGTATACATATAATTCACCAAAAAACACCAATACATCTGACTGATATTCAGCCCGTTCAACTCTTGAAAAAAATGTTTAAATTGAAATTCGTGATAAACTCACGCTAGCTCACATCATATGAATGCATTTGTGAATTTTTCTACTACCAGTAGTGATCTAGAGAATGGAATTCCTCACGTACAATCACAAGGAGGGATCTCACAAATTAATCACCCTGGCAGATATAACAGCCCATCATTGTGGTCATGGTATATATCTTGGTTCAGAGATTATTCTACATGCGTTGCACTTGAAGTGTTTAACCAGGGTGACAGATATCCAAGCGATAGACAACTTTGGGATAACATCAACGAAAATTTATTCCCTGCAACAGGAAAATTAGTTTGGGGTACTTCAAATGATGACAAACATAAAGATTCTCACCGTTTCCACAATTTCCAATTCATGTTAATGCCTGAATTAACCGTAGCTGCCTGGATAGATTGTATGACAAAAGGTGCTTTCTACTTTTGTGCCGAACCAGGAGAATCTGGCGATGCAAGCGTTCCAAGAATCAGCAACATCTCGGTTGACAACAACGCTAAAACTATTACAATAACAGCAAGCGATTACAACAGCATTGAATGGATAGGCCCTGGGACAACCGTAGTTGCAACAGGAAATGTTTTCGACTATTCTAATTATACGGATAAGCCTTTTGTAAGAGCGGTATTGGATAATTCAAACGGTGATTCTTATACACAGCCTTTTGGTTTTGAGACTGTAACAAGCGTTAATAACTTAGAAAATACAGGCTTTGATATTAATGTTTATCCAAATCCAGTAATGGATGGTACTGTTATTATAGAAATGAATTCAGAGTATCAAGGTTCTCAAATTTATTTGTACGACATAAATGGTAGAATAATTGTACATCAAGAAGTCGTTTCTGATAAGGTTGAAATCAATGTTGACGATCTTAATAAAGGTATGTACTTTGTTAAAGTTGCTAATGCAAACGGATCTATAACTAAAAAAATTATTGTTAAATAAAACCATTATTTTTTTATCAGAAGAGGCTGTCTCAAGAGTGAGCAGCCTCTTTTTTATGGTATTAAAATTGTATAAAAAGATGCAATTAGTTATACTATGGCGATATTGATAGTGTTTCAAAAAATGTTTCTGAAGTAGATTTTTAGGTTCTGTCGCATCTAATCTCAATAGTTATAGCTTTATGGTCTACAAATCATAAGGAGCCATGTTCAAAGGTCATTGTTTTCCGAAGGCTGTCATACTTCAAGCAGTCTATTTCAAGTTGAGATTCACACTGAGCTACCGTGATGTCGAAGAATTACTTAGAATCAGAGGAGTAATTGTCGATCATGCAACCATTCAAAGGTGGGCGGTGAAATTCACTCCAATGATTGACCGAAACTTCCGAAAGCGAAAAAGGGTAGTAGGAATGAGGTGGAGGCTGGATGAAACTAAATCAAACGAGTTTCCCCCCCCGGAATGCTCAACACTTGCAAATGGGATTTTTTTATTTTTTGATGCCTTTATATTATAAACCATGGTTGGTGCAAAAATTTTTGAGTCAAGAACAGAGGTAATAGCGTCTTTGGGACAACTTAATTCGCACGTTCCACAAAGAATACACTTTGAATTCCATATCAGTTTTCCATTATTCGTTTCAGTTATATTGTTTACAGGACATTTTTGGATGCAAATACTGCAATTATCGCACTGACTGCTTACCTTAAAAGTCCTGCGATACATCAATTTTACTAAGGGACGAGCTACAAGCATCCTCTCAATTTTGTACACTACCGGTGTGGACGGATCAAGCGGCTCAACATCAGGATTTTTGACATTAAATCGTTTGACAATTTTTTTTCCAAATTCCTCCGCTGAATCCAGTTCAGCTTCTGTAGGAGAATCCGGAGAGAACATAATACCCCTTTTGATATATCCAAGCCAATAGTCTATCCCGAAACTCTTGAAATATCCAAGGTCTCTGGTGCCTTTAGTTTTAAGTTTCCGGCGTAGCCAGTTTCCGCAACCTCCCTGATGTGTTCCATGTAAAATAAATACAAAGGATGATTTGTTTTCAAGACCTTTGAGGTTTTGGACAAAATCTTTAACAATAAAAGGAGGTCTGAAAAAATAGGTTGGGGTTCCAATGCCAATAATGTCATATTCCTCAATATCAGGAATATCATTCCCGGAAATACTAAAATGAGAGACCTCCCAGCCAGAAGATTGCAGGCCTTTTGTGATTTGATCAGCTATTTTTTTGGTTGATCCGGTTTGTGAGAAGGTGGCTATTAGTATTTTAGTTATAATGATTAAATTTTCTCAGGTCCCTTTAAGTACGCTACACTTCCAATTATTATCTTCATCCTTCCTCAATACCATTATTGCAGAGTGCATTACATCAATAACTGTTTCATTGGTTTCAATGTTAGTAAATACTTCGTGATAATGATACAAAATGTAAGCTAAGTTACCTGAAACTTCCAACCGGTCGATTGTTATATCAAAATTGGGTTTGAGGTTTTTGAACATTCCCTCCCATGAATTAAAAATTGACTCTTTTTCGATGGGAATACTACCATTATCACCCAGTAATACAAAATCATCAGTATATTGTGACTTAAATCTGTTAAATACAAGACTATCTGTAAGATCTTCATTATTGAAAAAATCATACATTGACAGAAATGCTTCTTTCAATTCATTTTCAGAGGATGTAGTTGTTTTATTCTGGCAAGAAATGCCTGCAAGAAAAATAAAAACGATTAATGATAATAAATACTTTTTCATGATTTTAAAACTTAACTGTATTTTGGTAAGGTTACATAGAATAAATAAAGTATATACCTTAAGAAAGGTTAAATGTTAAGGGCAAACAGGAACATTCAAAATAAATATATTATTGCAATTTAATCTAAATAAAAGTATGAGTCAAGTTTTTCTTAATACAATAAAATGATTATTAAGATCATATAGACACTAAATGGTGATTTGACAGCCTTATAAATTTTATCGTTTCGGCTTTAGTCTTTGACTTTGATACTTCACCAGGAGTCAAGCCCGTCTCCGTCGAAGGCAGCGGCGGACTAAGCGACGAGTAAGTTCAAGCATTCCAAGATGAATGAATCAAGCAAGGCATTACAAGCCAAGCCCGCATTAGCAGGCAAGAGCAATTACACTTTTAAAAATTAATAAATCATCCTGAGAGCTTCGAGAGGGCTTCCGGGACTGATTCCACAAAGTTTATATGAGCGTTTTTGTTACATTCAAAAATGAAATCCTGTATACTCTTACTGGTATATTTGCTGAAATCACCCACTATAGCCAGGCGAAAGCGGTAATTTGAAAACTTCTGCAGCATCTCCCCTGCTATGCCGGTCTTCAGGTCGAAGAAATCCCTTCTTATATTCTGCTCATGGATAATTACCCTGTCAAAGTGCTGATAATAAAGGTTTCCAAGCAGGTCCAATACATCCTGCGTGCTATTGATGATTATACTATCGGATAATAATTCTGCTATCTTCGTATTATTATATTCGTGTGTCTTAATTTTCATAATTTTCAATCTGTTTCACGGATACAGATCAAGGCTATAGCAAGAACATAGCCAATTTAATACAGACATTCCCCTTTTCTTTACTTCCGTATTTTACCATTCATTCAGCTTAAACTGCTCGGGCCGTTCCTCTATTACACGCCTCAGCCACTCTTCGGGATATCCCACTCCCCTGGCCCTTCCATTTTCATCTTTTACATAACCATCGTTATACTTGGTGATCAAGGCTTCGCCCAGGTCAATCCATTCTTTGATCACATATTCGGAATGGGAATTACAATAATTGGTAAGGTAGCGCACCATAAGGGCGGGATCGGTATTATATAATTCAAGCGCTGCCTTTTCCACTGCCGGCTGTGATGCAATGGCCATACCTTCGAGTTCATCCTGTACTTTCTGAATATCCTCTACCATATATGAATACTTTATATATGCATAATTAGCCACAAAATTAAAGACCCACCATGCTGAATCCCATGAAAATTCTCGCAGATCGCCTGACTGATATACGTCGGGAATATTATCGACACAACAATAGAAGGGAACAAAGCATGTGGTATATGCATCATCCACCCCGTACCAGTTAACACCCCCAATCGGATCCGGTAGCCATGAACGCGATTGGGAAACAAAGGAGTAAGCTGTCTGCTGCGTCGATACCGGCCTTTCCCATGCATATGATACACTGTCAACTTCCCAGCCAAGGGGCCTCCAGCGATAAGGGCATCCAAATGGCCCCGCATCAATTCCTTTTCTCATGTCAAAATCAGTACCCTCATAATGATCACGTAAAAGGGCAAATAAATCTTCGAGTGATATCTTTTTATCGGGTTTGATCCATAGTGGGTATGGTTCAGTTCCTTTTACTCCACGATGATAATCGGGAGATAAATCCAGTGATGGGGCAGCTCTTCTGAATACACTCCAGACCCTGGCAGCGCAGGCATGCAGACTTGAGGGTGTTGGTGGACAATAAGCAAGGTTAAAACGAAAGGGCTCACCTGAATCAGGGTCATAATAGCCTTTTTCTATAGCAAATGATTTTACATCTTCAGAATACATGCAATTCTCCTTGTCATCGAAAGGTATCTCACCTATCCTCGACAGGTTGGCATGGCAAGATATGTAGCCGTCAGGAATCCTGAGAGCAACCCAGATAGCTCCTTCCTCTCCCGGTCCCTTTCCTGTCATTTCAAGTATCCATGCCTCCTCCGGGTCTGAGATAGAAAAAGCCTCCATAGAGCTACTATATCCATATTCCTCAACCAGATCAACAATTATTTCTATTCCTTCCCTGGCTGTTTTAGCCCTTTGAAGCATTAGCTGCATCAGCATCCCATAATGAAGTAAGCCTTCCCGGTTAACCAGCTCCCTCCTGCCACTCGTAGTTGTCTCGCTGATAGCAACCTGGTGTTCATTCACATTACCCACAACTTTATATGTATGCGGTACCTGCTTTATCTGATGCACTTCGCCATTCCTTTTTCGTATTTCAATATACTCATCATCACCATGATCCATGGCAGGGATATATCTCATGGTGCCAACAAATTCAGCATCACATGCATATGTTATCATCACAGAGCCATCTGCCGATGCACCCTTTGAGACAAGCACACTAGTACAGTTATCATTCCTGTTCTGTGAATAGGAAGTGATAAATAAAAAACATAAACCGAAAATTAATGAAATCTTTTGCATTGTTATTTTACTTTTTATTGTGTTAATAGATGTTTCAAAATGTATCACTTACTTTCTCATTCTTGCTACCTGCACAAAACTGTTATAGTCACCAAAATATTCCACCATTATCAGGGTCAGGGTCTAGACTCCCGGAACCGCCCTTCTGGCTATTACAGTGCAAACCCAAAAAAGAGACTGTAATGATGACCAGAAACTCAAGACTTTCTCTCATAAATCTCACCATAATATGGCTTGTATGAATTTGAGCCCTTAAGATACTGAAAATATCTCAGAGGTGATGACTTAAGGAGTTTAGCAGTCAGAAATTTTCAGTCGCATTTGGCAATTATGAGAGATTAGATTTACTCGTCATACTTATGCCTGGCAGCAAAGCTAATCGCGCGAGCATAGCGAGCAAATTACGCCACCAACGGGAGCAAGTTACGGCGAGTATGACGAGCCCGGTTCCGCTGAACGAAGTGAGGCAAATTACGGCAAGCAACGCGAACCAGGTTATGGCAACCTCCAACAGGAATTTCAGCTTTTATGTATCCATTCCCGTACTGTCCGTAATTGTATTGGTGCCAGGTATATATTGGATGCACTTTTCCCGATGATATAAGCTATTGCTGCACCAATTACACCAATCATGTTAAAGTAAGCAATACATATCAGAAGGGATATCACTATAGTTACCAGTTCTAAGCCCGTTGCAATAGATATAGGCTTGGTATTACTGGCAATTACAAGAGTCGAACGCTGGAATGAAAGCAGGACGGATAAGGCAGGCAATAAGAGCATTATCTTTAATGGAGTATAGGCAAGGTTGGCAAGTCCAGGTGTCAGACCCGAAACTTTTGTAAACCAGATATTAGCCAGTGGAGTAAAAGCAATAATACCCAATAAAAATGTAACTGCAGATCCCAGTATAATTGCAAAATTGCGAAGTAAAAGATAATTCTGTTTACGAACACCAACAAGTGCTATGAGCACTTCCTGGTATGACAATCCCATACTTCTGAAAATAAATACCAATGAATTTACTACAGGGAGCACTGCTAGCGACTCTATAGCCATATTACTTCTTCCAAGAAAGAAGGTTATAAATGGATTAACTCCCAATGAGAGCAGAGAGGTAAGAGCAAGTGGAGCATAAAACCTTGCTATAAACCTGTATCCTATCCTTTCACCATTATTAGGTCCCTGGGAGTCTTCAATAGGCAAATCACCTTCGTGAATGATCCTCTTCACTGTCTTCCTGGCCATGAGCCAGGAGGCAATTGCCTCTGCAAAAACAGCAATAGACAGTGTTGCAGCTCCAACATAGGCACCTTCTAGGCCCATCAGATACAAGCCAAAACCGGAAACCCCTATCATAAGGAGCCTTATGAGTGTACCATAGGTAACCCTGCGAGTAAGATTATTCCTTATCAATATTCCCTGGTAAAACCTCCTGTAACCTATTGCAGGTGGCCAGAGGATTAACAGGAAAAGAGCAATATAAGTCAGGTGGGCAACATTTTCAGGAACCCCCATCAAGTCCTGAACTATAAAATTAAAGATTGGAGGTATCAGCACAATGAGCTGGACTATAACTATCGATATATTCAATATATCGGTGAAACGCTTCATCTTTCTGAATGAATGCCTGTCGGTCACAAGTGCAGTGGAAGCACTCATCAGCATTATTACAGGGGCTTCAATTATCAGTGCAAAAGCAAAAGCAATTCCAAAAGCAGCAAGGTTAAACTTTGCATCATCGAGCCGTGCAATTACCGATACCAGGAATGGTTGTTCAGCTGCCATCATCAGCCATGTGAGTGCCAGGGGACCCCAGAACATGAAAGTTTTCCTGTATGTTAAGTTCTCAGTAATTTTCACCTGCGTGCAATTAAGCCGCAAAGATAATTAAAAGTGATGAGTGATAAATGATGAGTTTTTCCAACTGAGCTGTCCTAATACCTATTTCTTTTGACTTTTTCCGGCCTCAAGCTTTACGAATATCCTTTTTACCCATTTACCCAGCATGTGAGTCTCCCTGTCGAGCAATGGAAAAGGCACAAGGTAATCGGCATCGCCGAATATCATTTTTGCCTTTGAATCGGATATTACCAGTGAATGAGGATCCTGCAAAACATTTTTCTTGTCTCCCCGTAATAATTTGTATGAAAAAAGGCTGATAAATTACGTAAATGATTTCAATAACTGTTTTTTGAATAATTGGGATATTTATATTTGCTTACATTCAAGTTATTAGCCCAAACGATCCATCAGGAATGAACTGCAAAAATCTGCTTATATTGAATATTATTAAACAGTCTTTTAAAATAGTTATAATGTATATGTTTTACTATTTTTGGTTGTAATCAATAGATATTTAAAACTTCCCTGAAATGAAAATCAATTTAAAGCATTTCAAACATTCACCACTGGTGATTGTATTGATATTACTATTCTTTTTATCCACATTGTCACTGGCGTTTTCAGCAAGTGAAACTAAAAGATATAGTACTCCTGATGAGGTCAACAGACATATTTTGCAGATAAAAGAGAAGGCCGGAGAAGCAGTGAAAATCCATAGTCTTGCAAGCTCACCGGGTGGTATTGATATTCTTTTAATGGAAATAGGATCCGAAATTGGTTCCAAGACTGTAAAAAATCCTGCCATCATGGTGGTAGGCAATATGGACGGAACCCGTCCGATAAGCACTGAGGCAGCACTGGACCTGGCTGAAAGGGTGATCGGTGACAGGTCACACTTTTCCGATCTGACATGGTTTATCCTTCCCATGGGCAACCCTGATGCCTATTCAAGGTTCTTTTCAGATATGGAATATGTTGATTCACGCAATTTTGCTCCTCACAATGATGATATGGATGAACAAACAGATGAAGACGGTTACAATGACCTGGATGGTAATGGTGTTATAACCAAAATGAGAGTAAAATCACCTGAAGGAACCTGGATACCGGTAAGCAGTGATCCCAGGCTGATGAGAAAAGCAGAATACAAAGATGGAGAGAAAGGCATTTACAAAATATATGAGGAAGGAATTGATGATGACAAAGACGGCAAGTACAATGAAGATGGCAGGGGAGGAACAAATATAAATGCCAATTTCCCTCATCTTTTTGAATTCTTTAAGCCTCAAAGCGGTCTTTACCCTGGTTCAGCACCCGAGGTATATGAAATATTCAAATTTACTTTTGGTCATCCCGAAATAGCAATGACCTTTTCCTTCGGAAGTACAAACTTCCTTCTCATACCGCCTAAAGGAGGAAGAAAAGGCTCTGTTGACATGGATAAAATATCCATCCCGGAACAAATGGCAGAAATGATGGGCTTTGATCCCGATCGTACATACACTATGAAAGAAATAATGGACCAGGTTCAGCCACTTTTACCTCCAGGAATGGAAATAGACGAAAGTATGATAACCAGTTTTCTGGGACTTGGTGCTGTGGTTAACCCGATGCAGGAAGACCTGGTCTTTTATAATAGCATAAGTGATGAATATAAGAAATACCTGGAGGATAAAGCAGGTAAGGCAAAAAGACTAGACCCTGCACCTGCAACAGATGGTTCCTTTGAATTATGGTCGTACTATCATCTGGGTGTACCAGTATTTTCAATGGACTTATGGGGAGTCCCAAAAAAGGAAGAAGAGAAGAAAGAATCAAGTGGAATTACTGTTGAGGATCTGGAGAAAATGTCTTCCAAAGAATTTATCGCTCTTGGTGAGGACAAAATAAACCAGTTCCTGAAGGAAAGAGGGGCACCTGAAGAATTTAGTGCTGATCGTGTACTTGGGATGGTTAAAGCAGGCCAGGTTACACCTGTACAGATGGGGGGAATGATAAAACAGATGCCTGCACCGGCAGGTGATAAAAAACAAGGCGATCCCAAGGAGCAAGCTATGATAGCTTTTTCGGATGAGGTACTGCAGGGAAAAGGATTTGTGGAATGGAAACAGTTTAATCATCCCACTCTTGGCGATGTTGAAATAGGCGGTTTTATACCTTATCTCGACCTAAATCCACCGGCTGAAATGACAGACTCCCTCCTTGATATTCACGTGCCATGGCTTTTTGAACTTGTGAAAAAGATGCCCGAACTGGCAATATCTGAAGTTAAAATTGATAACCGGGGAGCAAGTATTTATGCTGTTGACCTGTGGATCGAGAATAAGGGATTCCTTCCCTTCTGTACCCAGATGGGTAAAAGAAATAAAATTCCCGCTCCGGCCATAATCACATTAACTGGCGATGACATAGAATTTCTCTCCGGTAAGCAACGTACACCGGTTCCTGAACTGGATGGGAAAAAAACAGCCAAATATTCATGGCTGATCAAGAGTGACCAGGATGTCACGGTGCAAATTGACCTCAATTCCAAAACCGCAGGTCAGCATTCAAAACAAATTAAATTAGGAGAATAGTCATGAAAACAAAATATATACTCTCAATTGCAGCATTTATCCTCCTTACTGTTATTTGCCGGGCTCAGGAGATTAAAGTGCCACTTAGGTTTGATCACTATTATTCATATGAGCAGGTAAGTGAAGCTGTCAAAGCACTTAACAATAGTTACCCATCTCTGACAAGCCTCGAAGAAGTAGGTAAGAGTGAAGAGGGCAGAATAATATGGGCATTAACCATAAATAACCCTGAAACCGGAGCTCCCCTGTCCAAACCAGGGGTATATGTTGACGGCAATATACACGGCAATGAAATACAGGCTACCGAGGTCTGTCTTTACCTTGCTAACAGGTTACTTACTAAATATGGTGAAAATGAAGATATTACTGAATTAGTCGACCGTAATGTTTTTTACATTATTCCAACAGTTAATGTTGATGGCAGATACCATTTTTTTAATGACCCTAACACTCCCAGCTCAAACCGGGGTTTACGAATACCCAAGGATGATGACCGTGACGGATTGTTTGACGAAGACTTCCCTGATGACCTTAATGGTGACGGTAGCATTACACAGATGAGAAAAAAGGATCCTCTTGGCAAATTAAAAACTGATCCCGAGGATCCCAGGTTGATGGGGGCTATTGAGCCAGGTGAAGAGGGAGAATGGACGCTGCTCGGGTCAGAAGGCATTGATAACGATGGAGATGGTAAAATAAACGAGGACTCCGAAGGCTATGTTGACGGTAACAGAAACTGGGGTTATAATTGGGCTCCTCCCTACGTACAGTCAGGCTCCGGATATTACCCGTTCTCAGGAAAGGGAATAAAAGCAATTGCTAAATGGATGCTTGAGCGTCCCAATATTATTATGGTGTTTGCCTTTCACAATAATGGTGGAATGTTTCTGAGGGGACCATCGGTTAAAGCAGAAGGTGAATTACCGCCCGGCGATATAGCCGTATACAATTACCTTGGGAAAAATGCCGAAAAGATAGTACCGGGGTATGAGTATCTCATTAGCTGGAAAGACCTTTATGCCACCTATGGTGATTTTACTGACTTTTGTGATAACCTGCTTGGCTCATATTCCTTTGTGGGTGAGCTTTTTCAGGTTGAAACAGAAACCTGGAACGGTACCTTTTTCCGGAAAAGGGAAGGACAAAACCTGTTTGGCGGAGACAATGAACAGGAAAGAGCCAGGCTTGAATATAATGACCATGTCACACAGGGAGAACTGTTTCACGAATGGGAACCATATAAGCATCCTGTATACGGAGATATTGAAATTGGTGGCTGGACAAAAATGAGTTCAAGACTACCCCACCCCTTTATGTTGCAGGATCTCGTGCACAGAAATGCCTCAGCAGTCATTTTTGCCGCACAGCAAACACCTGACATTAAACTTGAAGTTTTTGAAAAGAAAAAAATAGGCAAAGACCTGTACAGGATCAGGGTCAGACTTATTAATGATAAAGTAATGCCATCAATGATTTACCAGAGCATTAAAAATAATTTATACCCCAAAGATATGCTCACCGTTGAATCTAATTCGGCAAAGGTTGTCAGTGGCGGTAAGCTAAATGATCCGTTCAATAATGTAGTGGAATATAAAAAGCATAAACCTGAGATACAGTTCTGCCAGGTTCCCGGCTTTGACAAGATCGAATACCAGTTCCTGGTAAACGGTAAAGGAAAGGCCGTCATCAACTTTCAGTCAAGGAAAGCAGGCAGTAAAACTATAGAGGTGGATTTGAAATAATGTTCATTCTTTGAACTTTCCCTTGATATTATGCAGGCGGTTAACTATATAGCCGAACAATACTGCATTAAAGAAAGTAAACATCCCGTATATCACTGCCGGGATGGCCATAGTGGTGTTATTGAGAAATACAGGGCTGCTGGCAATAGTAATGGCCAGCGCACTGTTTTGAATACCCACTTCAACTGAAAGAGTAATCAGCTTGGGTTTTCTGAACCTGAGCCACCTGCCTGCATAATAACCTGAGCTCATTCCAAGGACATTTAATAATAGCACAAGAGGTGCAATTTTAAGGTACAGAGTCACAGGATGATCACTTTCACTTTGGCTTGTGAGAATAACAAATAAATAAACAACCCCCAGAAGTATGGTGGTTATGTATTTCATATATTTCTCAACTATCCCTGCTTTCCTGGGAAACCTGTGCCTAATCAATATGCCTATGGTTGTTGGAAGCAGTATCATCAAACAAATCTTCAGTATAGTAGGCAAAAAAGGCATTGCTACAGCAGTTCCCTCCTCCATGAACAGTTTTGTGGCAAGCAAAGTGAAGCCCGGAATGCTAAATAATATCAATATGCTGTTAACAGAGGTAAGTGATATGGACAAGGCAACATCTCCCTTCAAAAGATAGGTTATCAGGTTTGATGTCGCACCACCCGGGCAAATGGATATAAGTACTATACCTAACTTTATAGGACCAGGCAGGCTACTCAAAGCGGCAATAGTAAAAGCTATGGCAGGTAACAATAACATCTGGCATGTAAGCCCGGTAATAAAAGCTTTTGGAGCAGCAAAGATACCATGAAAATCGCCGAAATTTAGTGATAAACCCAGGGTTATCATTATCAGGGCAAGAGTTAACGGTAATATGTATTGAGAAAACAGGCTGGCTTCCATCAATCAAATTTGCAATTTAAAATACCAAAGATAACAGGAATTGTATTAATGGAATAATGGAATACTGGAATAATGGAACCGAGGAGGCCTGGCAATGTTCCAGCCATACTCCGGTCATCGTGCCACGGTCGCTAAGCTGGTTGAACCGGGTATAATTGAGCTGTGCCACTGGTTGAAGATTCAGGATTACGACCGGTACCTTCAGCTTTTGTGCCACCGGCAGAACAGTGGATGAAAGTGCATAGGTTGAAACATATAAAAAAACAATTTCTACACCTTCTGCTTTCAGGTACTCTGAAGCCTGTTTTGCTTTTTCTGGATTGTCAACCATTCCGGCATCTATGACTTCAACTTCGTACCCTTTAATTCTTTCACCAATTTGCGCCTGGTATTTTTTCAGGTTATCCAATAATCCTTCAAACTGAGCCCAATAAGTATCAAGGCCTATTCCGAATAATCCTGTTTTTGTCATTTTAGTAAGTTTTATTATTCGATTCGATCTTTTTTCTAAAAATTATTTGTTTGAATAAGTTTAAAGGGTTCAAAAAGTCCGTAGTCCATAAGGAAGTAATCCGAAGCTGGCGGAATCTTCGCAGGCGCTCTGTTCCATGAAAAGGGACCAAAAATCCAGTTATCATTATCCTCATAAAAAAAGCCAAAAGTATTTTTTAAACTTCCGAAAACATTGACCGTAATTTTATTTGTTCCTGTTTTCAGCCATTCAGTTATATCCAGCTCATAGGGTTGCCAGGCAATAAGTCCGGCTTGTTCCCCATTCACCAGGACTTCGGCCAGGGTACCGTTCCAATCGCCCAATTGAACTTTAAATGTTGAACCTGAAACCTCCCCGACATTGAAATTCAATGAATAGCCTACTTCCTGCAAATAAAAAGGCAATCCTGCATCTTGCCATGAACCGGAACCATTAATTTCACCTCCGGCAATGTCAAATCCGGTTTCTGCAGGTTTCACTAAAAATTCTCCCAGCAGGTAAACAGGCATAACTTCGGCCAAAATATGCATGCGGGGTGCCTTTAATGTCAACGTATTTTCACCGGCCTGCAGAAAGGGGCCAACATGGAAGACAGGAAAATCTTTATCGATCCAATGCTCATCAGGTATTTTTTCAACTTCCTGACCATTGATATACACCGTCCACAATTCTGGCCGTTCCACAACTGCACGAATGTTTTCCATCACATCTATATCCAGGTTTTCCCGGATAGTAAAATGATAGCTGGCATTAAACCATGACTCTGAGGTAAACAATGAATCCAGATCGAGGTAATCTTGTTTGTACTGAATTTTATGTTGCCACGGATTTCCCATGTCAATACCGTTTTCCAGGAATAAGCCGTTCAGGGCTTCCATAAAATAGAGTTCTTTCCTGTCAGTTTCGGCTGTCTTTAAATCCAGGTAATTCACTACCAGCACATTGTCTGATAGTCTTTTAACTTGCAGGTCGCCCGTACATTTCACTTGCGATCCGTTTTTTGATGAAGGCACAAATTCTTTATCAGTTAAGCGTTCAGCCGTTATGGCAAACAGTTTGCTGCCTGCAGGAGCCAGATCAAAAGAAAAAGTCAAGCTCCCGTTTTTTACCTGCGCAGGGTAGCTAAGCATTTTCCCGGAAACCAAATCAAGCAGGGAAACATGATTCCCTTGCAATGATACTTCTGCTGATGCTTTATGTTCAGGATGAGCATTAACCACAAACAAGACCTGTCCGTCATCCAAAATCCGGCGTTGGTGGTACAACATGCCGTTGGATGTGAAATCTTTCATTTCAAATTCATGCTTAGTCAGCATATTTAAAGCTGCCGGTTCAGTAAGGCTTTTAGCAAAAGTCCATTGACCAGGATAGGCGGCAGCGAGTTCGTTAACCTGCAGGGATTTTTCTCCGTCCAGAAATGGGATTTCCGGGCGGAATGACAAAACTTTGCCTCCATTTTGCAGGTAAACTTCCAGTAAACTGAAAGTACTCGTATCAATATTTTCCATTTCTGCAGGAATTACTACCAAAGAATAGTTGCGCTGACCAACCCGCAAGTTGTCACCTTGAACTGCTCCGAGTGTTTTCAGTACATTTTCTGATCCAAGATCGTACTCCAGGTGATGCTGTTCCAGAAGGTAAACAAAATGCTTAAACCCATTTTGGATTGTATCAATTGTTGGATGTTTTCCCTTCCTTGAAAAATACATCCATGCAGAAGTATTGGGTTGAAGCACGAGCGTTTTATTCATTTGCTGACCGGATGACATAGCCAGCGAAATCCGGCCAATGTAATCGCCCATCAGCATATAGTGTTTCCACCAGGGTTCATGGTAGGAAAAGGAAGGCGGGTAGTCAAATTTACGTACACCATTTAAAGAATAATAGGACAGGTGCTGATTAACAAAATTAACCCCCAGAACACATTGCCAGTCAAGCAGTCGTTTTTGTTTTTCAAAGCTCTCCTCCCAGGCCTTGCGGTACCAGTTGATTGCCCAGCATGTCAACTCCAGGCTGCTGGTGCCAGATGTAAAAGGCAGCCTCGTCGAAGCCATGTGTAGGTTCAGGCCAGCCATGTTCCCAATAGTGACCGGTCCATCTCAGGCCATTTTCATCGCAGTATTTGCTCCATGGTTTTGCCCATCTCTCAATAAAAAGCTCAAGGATAAGCTCATAGTAATCGTGCCGCACTTTCTTCCAGTTACCGGTTTCTTCCACCAGTGAAGGAAGATTAATTTTCAAATCGTATCCCCAACGTTCCCGGAAAGCATTCCACAAGCCGGGTGTCCAACGCATAACACTACCATATGGCATTGCTGACTCAAGATTGGGTTCATCGGTAAATACACCCGGCACTGTTGTCCCGAAGTCTGCTTTATTCCGTTCGTAACCCCTGGTCATGGTAATTTCCAGAAACTTTTCAGTAACTCCTTCATGTAACAGATCAACATAGGTAAAGCCTCCATACCATGGGGAATTGGAAGGATAAGTTTTGCGGAATACATAGTAAGTGCCCTGACGCCCGATCTCCTGCTCATACAGTTCGGTGACATCTGTAAAACCAGTTTCGTTTTTTTTTCAGAATAATTTCAATGGTATCAGAAGGCAAGACCTGTAATTCATTCTGTACTTCCATGCTTAAACCGGTACCATTTTGATAAGAATCAGGCATCTGAGCCGGAACATGTCCACCCGCAAAACCTGATGGATAGGAATTCTCATCATAAATCCACACTTTCATATCCAGTTCCCGGCCTTTCTGAACGGTAAAGTCGAACAGTTGAAACCATTCATCTGAAAGGTATTCGGTTAGCAAACCTGGTCGCGGATGTACAAAAACACCGCCAATTCCTGCCTTTTTAAATTCTTCCATCTGAAAACTGATGCCCTCCTTCGTAATCTGTTCATTCCAGTCCCAAAGCGGCGCACTGCGGTATTCAGACGGAGGGTCTGCAAAAAGTCTTTTAAGCTGGGAACAAGTGTTAACAGGAGAGACAGGTTCTATTTCTTTTTTTGAAGAACAGCTAATAAGAAATAAAATAGCTAATAGATTAATTATTAGAGTTTTCATATCATTATTTTTCTTTAAAATTTTCATTTACATTGGATACAGGTCGTGTAAAATAGCAGCACCTGGTAAGTCTGCATCTAGAAAACTTCTCTCATCTGTTCATGGGTAAGAATCTTCTCCCCTTCCACAACCTGCCTGATGGTTTTTCCCTCTTTATAGGCCTTTTTAGCTATATCTGAGGCTTTATCATAACCAATATAGGGTACAAGCTTCACAGCCATATCAAGGCTGTTTTCAACGTTTGAATTGCATTTTTCCTCATTTGCAGTAATACCGTCAATACATTTTACTGCTAACACTACCGAAGCATTTGAGAGGATCTCAACTGATTGTATAAGATTATATGCAATAAGCGGAAGCATGGTATTCAGCTCAAAATTTCCTCCTTTTGCTGCAGCTGTAATAGTGGCATCATTTCCCGTAACCTGAGCAGCCACCTGAAGCACAGCTTCAGGAATTACAGGATTCACTTTACCCGGCATAATTGATGAACCGGGTTGTACGACCGGCAGGTTTATCTCACCCAGTCCGGCCCTGGGACCTGAAGATAGCCAGCGTATGTCATTTGCAATTTTTGAAAGGCTCACAGCAATGGTCTTTAATACGCCGCTCAGGGCAACAGAAGCGTCCTGGGAAGCCTGGGAAGAGAAATGATTTTCTGCTTCCTTAAATTCTATTCCGGTTTCAACAGCAATATTGTTTATCACCTTAGGAGCAAACTCAGGATGTGCATTAATACCTGTACCAACAGCAGTTCCGCCAAGGCTCAGCTCAAGCATATCCTTTTTTACTTCGTTAAGCCTGTCAATATCTTTTTCAATCTGGCTTGCATAGCCCGAAAATCCATCACCCAGCGTCATGACAACAGCATCCTGCAGGTGTGTTCTGCCCAGTTTCTTTATACCTGCGAAACGTTTACCAGTGTTACTCAGAGATTCTTTCAATTTGTATAATGAGGGTAATAGCTCTCTTTCGGTAATATATGAAACGGAAATATTAAGAGCCGAGGGGATAGTATCGTTACTTGACTGACACATGTTGACATGGTCGTTCGGATGAACTTTCCAAATATTTTTATTGTCCCCTGATACCATCTGGCTGGCTCTTCTGGCAATAACCTCATTCATATTCATATTTGTTGAGGTACCTGATCCGGTCTGGAAAACATCCACCACGAATTCGCTATTATGTTCACCTTCTATAACTTCCTGTGCTGCCTCAACAATTGCATCTGATATAATTTCGTCAATCAGCCCCAGTTCTGCATTTACTCGGGCAGCATGTTTTTTAATAAGGGCAAGGAAAACAATAAAAGGCTTTTGTAACCTTAGACCGCTAACAGGGAAATTATTAACCGCCCTCTGTGTATGTGCACCATATAAGGCATCATATGGTACTTAAAAATCCAAATTGATTTTTTTGAGCCGGTTTTCACCCCGGCAATAAGACAAAAGCTATTTTATTGTGGCCAATTTGGTTTAACTCCAGTCAAAAATATTAATTATCCTTTGTCTTTTGGGC
>JAYEGY010000053.1:0-17334 GCA_034659275.1 Bacteroidota bacterium
AGCTATTCGATCTCTTTGAGATGAATGACTACATTGCAATTTAGGGGAATGAAATGAAGTCTATATGTTATTATTTATGAGTATATTATGCTCTCGAAAATTGATAACCCGGAAACTCGGGCTAGTATTGTTTTCAAACATATTGGTTTCGTAGAGAGTTCTTTTGAGTCCATTTTCATTAAGTAAATAATTTATTGAATCGTAGATCTAATAATATATAGCTAATTAAGGGAAGCTTTCATAAGGATATCAATTTTGTACTTACAAAAAATATACTCGGTCAATAAAAAATGATCAAGTTGAGAGCAATCAAACAGTATATCAAATTTATGAAATATAATAATGCAAGTCAAATATATTCTTATACCACTCATTTGATAAACAGACCAATAGAATATACTTCCCTAATATCATCTTCATCCATACGATTAAAATACCCGGCAACAAACTCCCAGTCCAAAATATGATATGCATAAACTGGCATACCTACCTTATTGCGCTTTCGAATTGCGTAATATTCCCCCCTGAGGTACTCTTGCATTTTCCATTCAATATTTTAGACATAATACCCACCAAAAAACTTCATTATAGCCTCAACTGACCTGAATAATGGGTCAGCTTAGCCACATATTACTAACTCTTGTTTTATCTCTGTATTGGGCACGGAAACTCTATTACTTTTCATATGAGGGGGATTGTATCAAATCCGTTCCGGTAAAAAAAGTATATGATGAACTAATGTCAAAGGCTCAAAACTTACCTTTTGCTTCCGGCAGAGATCTGCTTCCGGTCCTGTTTCTTAAAACGCAACCCAAATCCCTTCCCGGTGATATAATAATATTCACACCCCAGGATATTATAGATAAATATTGATTATTAACCAGAGAATAAAATCCGCGGACTGCGTCCGACGAAGCCCTGAGTGCCCGGGGCAAAGCAGGAACTGTCACCTTATTCCAGGTCAAGCACTATGCGGAGGTTTTCCTTTACTTTTTCTGAAAGGTTGTGTGGCATGGAGCCAATCTTTCTCACCAGACGCCTGTTATCTATTGCCCTTACCTGGTCAATCATAATATCACATCGCGGTTCAGCTGTGCTGTGCCCTTTCTGATATGCACTCTTAATATGTCTGCATTTTTCCTTACCCTCGTTGTTATTGGACAAATAATGGTTGACGGATGGGAAATATTATTAAGTAAATCGGTCTGAATAATAAGAACAGGCCTCATTTTCCCCGGTTCGGTACCGATCCTGGGACTCAGGTCAGCTATCCAGATATCATATTGCTTAATCAACATAATCAATATCTTCAAAGTCTCTGAGTATATCCATTGAATCTTCCCTGACCACATCGGATTCTTTCCTGAGCTTATTCTCCAGTATCATGCGTCTCTGAAAGCGGTTATAATGATCCAGCGCCTCATTAATATACCTGTTCCTGGATTTCCTTATCTTTGATAGTATCTTTTCGGTTTCGATGAAAATTGAATCATCTATTTTAAGAGATATTGTTTTCATGGTACCAGTATTATATACTACAAATATATATATTATTAGTATATAGTCAAAGTATATTATAAGTGTATATATCAATTTTGTTTTTGGCAAATTGAGTTCCATGTTCCGTGTTCCGCGTCTTGTGAAACTCTCCTGCTCCCTGCTCCCTGCGCAACGTACAGAGGGGAAAAAATAATAGTCCCGGAGATAAAAACATGCCCGGTTAAACAGTTTAACGATTCAACACTTCAACAATAATCTTTTGCCCCCGACTCTCATTTGCTTCGACATGCTCAGCACAAGTCATTCGGCCGGGGTTTCGGCTTCGCTTCAACTTTTGTCTTTTTACTTTTGCCTTTTGTCTTATTTTATCCTAACTTGAGGTAGGATTAAAAATTCAATCATGTGTCAGAAAATTTCGCTGCTAAAAACTTTGCTGACATCTGCCCTGTGTTTAATAAGTATTGCTGTATATACGCAGAACCCTTACAGGCTTTCTGCGGGCGCACGGCAGGTAGGTCTGGCTTACGCCACGGTGGCCACTAATGGCTTCTGGGCTTCCTTTCACAACCAGGCATCACTGTCTGAAATGAATAAGTTCTCATTGGGGCTTAACCAGGACAACAGGTTCGGCCTGGCCGAGCTGAGCAATAAAACATTCGGACTGATAATCCCCTCGGGTAAACGTGGGGCGCTCGGAATGGTTTATTCCTACTACGGTTATACCGAATATAACAGGCATACCATGGGTCTTGCCTACGGAATGAAGCTTGGAGAAAAGATCTCGGCAGGCATGCAAACCGACCTGTATTCAACACGCATAGCAGGTGACTACCGTAACAGGTGGGACCTGACATTTGAAGGAGGGATACAGTTTGAACCCGTGGATGACCTCATATTGGGGTTTCATGTTTATAATCCGGTACCAACAGCCCTGCACGAAAGTGATATACCACTTGTTCTCAGGCTGGGCACATCTTACAGATTTGCTTCCTCTTTCCTGGCTATAGCCGAAATGGAAAAAAGTGACGAGGAATATACAAATGTAAGGGTAGCCTGTGAATACCAGTTCTTCGGTAACCTGTACATGCGGGCAGGCCTCATGAGCAATCCCCTTGGTTATGCCTTCGGGGGAGGCTATTCGGGCCGGGTGGTGCAGGCAAACCTGGGCTTTATTACCCATGAAAACCTGGGACTCACCCCATCACTTTCAGTTGTAATATTTATAAGGTAAGCAATGAAACTAAGGTTGCATTTAACATGTGCAGCCCTGGTGATCTCATTGAACTGCCTTTATCCGCAGGTTCATTTACCGGGGCATATAATAAATCTGCTGGAAGATATTGCTGCATCATCAGATGAAGATCTGCAGGCAGCAAATTTTGCTGAAGAACTAACCATCCTCGCAGAAAAACCTGTTAACATTAACTCTGGCGACGAGAACGAAATAAAAAGACTTTTCTTCCTCACACCATTCCAGGTAAAAAGTCTAGTTGATTACACCAGGAAGAATGGGAATATAATTTCAGCGCTGGAAATAAGCTACATCCCTGGTTTTGACAGGGAACTGGCTGAACTTATCAAACCTTTTATCATTTTCGGATATGCCGGTAATGCACAGAGTGCGTATGAGGGGCACCATCTGCGGCTTATCACAAATATCCTTACAGATGATAGGGAAGCCAAAAATATTCATACCGGAAGTAACTATAAGCTGCTCTCAAAGCTGAGGCTTTCTTCAGGTCCCATGGAAGCATTCCTGACGGTGGAAAAAGATAAGGGGGAAGCTATCCTGGTGGAAGGATATAAGCCTGATTTTCTCTCGGGAAATATCACATATTATCCCGGCGGGACTATAAACAAAATCATTATCGGTGATTATAAGGTACGTTTCGGGCAGGGTCTTACTGTGTGGAATGGTTTTTCACGCCCACCGGTACCGACCGAGCAAAGAACAATGAAAGGCAGTAGCATAATACTGCCATATTCATCAAGTAACGAAAATGATTTTTTCAGGGGCATAGCCTTCTCATTGAGCGCATGTGACATAAATATAATGTTATTTGCCTCAAGGAATATGATTGATGCTACGACAGGCTATGATACAGATAACGAAGCGAAGTACATAAAGTCATTCTACGAGACAGGCATACACAATACCCCGACAACAATAATGAAAAGGGACCAGGCCATGGAGAGTAGTTTTGGACTCAATATTAACAGGATGGCTAATAAATTCTATTATGCCTTTAACGCCGTCTATTCAAAGTTCTCACTTCCGGTAATCCCTGTTGAAGATCCAAGGAACATATATGATTTCAAAGGCAGGGTAAATGCTTCATTTTCGATTGATTATGCTTATTTATTTAAATATTCGTACATGTTCGGAGAATTTGCCGTGGATAATACGCTTAAAACAGCTTTCATACAGGGTTTGTCACTTAACCCTGAAGGAAGAGTCAGGTGCAATATAATGTATTCGCGGGTAAACAGGGGCTTTAATTCAGTTCATGGCAATGCATCAGGAGTAAGTACTTTGAATAAGCCGGGAAGCAGCCTCCTCGCAAACTTATCTTCCGAGCTTACTTCATTTCTTACTTTCTCAGGAGGTGTATTAAGGAGAAAAGAGCTGTGGTATAATAATATCTCTGGCAACTTCCCATCTTCGTTGCTCTACCTTGTCAGGCTGGAACTGAGCCCTGCAGATTTTATCACCCTTAAAACAGATATCAAGCACCGTATCAGTGATCACTGGATAAATCCTGAACAGGGAATAAAAATTAATGCACCTCTCAAAAAAACCAATTTCCGGATTTCAGTGGAAACAGTTGGATCAGAACAGTTTAAGATGCGCACCCGCATAGAGAAAGTGATTATAGCGGGTTCTCCTGAAAGGGGTTTTCTCTGCTACCAGTCGGCAGGCTATGTATTCAGAAAAATTCCACTGGAGATAAGGGGAAGGTTAAGCATTTTCCAGACAGACAGTTATGCTACAAGAATATATACCTGGGAAGACGATCTCCTGTACAATCCGGTTATCAAAGCCTTGTATGAAGAAGGTAAAAGATCATATTTAATGATTATTTACAGGCCTTTGGATATAATGACTCTACGTGCCAAATATGCTGCTACTAATATTCAAGGAGAATTGGGTACTTCGGTTAAAGTAAACGAATTTAATTTTCAGCTCATTCTGAGTTTTTAAAAACCGAGGGCCTGATATCACGTATATTAAGCTGGAGGTTCCTTATGCCTTTGAATTCATTCATCTCAACCGAATAGCAGATATCAACAGCTTGACCTGCTTTTATCACCTGTAATTTGTTACCCTGTCCGAAAGCGATGGCAGGAATGCTTACAGTACCTGTTGATTCACTGCAAAGATCAAGTTTCAGGTGTTCTCCACTTGATCCCACCACCCTGGCCATCCCGGTATCATACACTTTCCTGGTCATAAATATAGGGGCCATGTTTTCAGGACCAAAGGGCTGGAATTGTTCCAGTATGCGGTAAAACTTATCATTTATTTCAGTGAAATCAAGCTCCATATCAATTATAACCTGTGGCACCAGCTGGTCTTCAGTGATGGTTTTTGTAACAGCTTCTTCAAATCTCGCCATGAAGAGGGGTACATTTTCTTTTTTCAAGGTAAGCCCTGCAGCATACATATGACCTCCAAAATTCTCCAGCAGGTCACTGCATGATTCAATGGCCTGGTAAAGGTCGTATCCTGCCACCGAACGTGCCGAGCCCGTGGCAAAACCATTGGATTCAGTAAGGATAACCGTAGGGCGGTAATATGTTTCTATCAGCCTGGAAGCGACAATGCCTATTACACCCTTGTGCCATTGCGGGTTATAAAGAACTGTTGTTCTGGCATTCGAGTGCCTTGGGTCAGCCGATATCATCCTGAGAGCTTCAGTGGTAATAAAACGATCAACTGACCGCCTGTCCCTGTTACAGTTTCCTATTTCCCTGCTCATCTCTTCGGCCAGCAACCCATCTTCAGATACCATAAGTTCAACTGCTTTATTCCCCGACTCCATACGGCCGGCAGCATTTATCCTGGGACCTATCTTGAAGACAATGTCTTCTATAGTAATCCTCTTCCTGATATCGGAATCCTTGATTATCTTGGCTATTCCCATCCGTGGATTTGCATTAAGCTGGATAAGTCCAAAATGAGCAAGTATCCTGTTCTCTCCGGTGAGGGGTACAATATCCGAAGCAATACTTATAGCAACAAGGTCAAGGTATTGTATAAGGTTATCAAAAGGAATACCGTTCAGCCTTGAATAAGCCTGTATCAGTTTAAAGCCCACACCACAACCCGAAAGTTCCTTATAGGGGTAATTACAACCTTCCTGTTTGGGATCAAGAACCGCTAATGCAGGGGGTAACGTTTCCCCCGGCAGATGGTGATCACATATGATCACATCAATGCCCTTGGAGTCAGCATACTTGATCTTTTCAACTGCTTTGATACCACAATCAAGGGCAATCATTAGTTTACAGTTTCCTTCACGAGCGTAATCAATGCCCCTGGTAGATATCCCGTATCCTTCTGAATACCTGTCTGGTATATAGAAATCAACATTAGGGTAAATATTCCGTAAGAAAGCATACATGAGTGCAACCGATGTGGTTCCGTCAACATCATAATCGCCATATACAAGTATCTTTTCATTTTTATAAATTGCCGATGATATCCGGTCAACGGCAATATTCATACCTTTCATAAGAAACGGATCATGGAACTTATCGACTCCGGGTCTGAAAAAGCTTTTTGCTTCTTCAAAACTTGTAATACCTCTTTGAATCATAAGATTGGCAAGTGACTGTGGCACATCAAGGCTTTTCATCAATTGTTTTAATACCACGCTATCGCCATTTTCTTTTATGATCCAGTTCTTTTCCATGATCAGCTTATCCAGTTTATTCCGAAAATCCTTTCGAAATTTTCCTTTACAATGAGCTTGGCACCCTCAAAATCCTGCTTCTCACCCAGTTCTTTCGCTAGTGAAGTAACTCCCTTATCAGTATAACCACAGGGATTAATATAATTAAAGTAATCCAGGTCGGTATTTATATTAAACGCAAAACCGTGCATTGTAATAAACCTGCTGGCTTTTACTCCAATAGCGCAAATCTTTCTTGCCTGCCCGTTGATCCATACCCCGCTCGCCCCTTCCAAACGCCCGGCTTCAATACCATATTCGTGCAATGTTAATATAATCACCTCCTCGATCTTATGAATATAGGCCTTTAGTGTCAGTCCAAACTCTTCAAGATCGAGTATTGGATAACCCACTATTTGACCCGGCCCGTGATACGTAATATCTCCTCCCCTGTTGATCCTGTAGAATGAGGCATTTCTTGCTTTCAACTGCACATTGTTCATAAGCAGGTTATTATCGGATCCACTTCTGCCCAGGGTATAGACATGGGGGTGTTCCACGAACAGTAAGCTATTTGCCTGTTTCACCCTTTCAGCGGAAGTAAGCGAACGGTTTTTCAACTTCACTGCCATCAAATCACGGAATAAGTTTTCCTGGTAATCCCAGGTCTCCTTGAAATCACGCACACCTAAATCTTCAAAAATCACTTCCCTGCTCACCGGACTAATTTACATTTAGTTCGAAAATTAAACATGCTTTTCGGCATGGTATGATGAACGCACAAGAGGATGGCTTTCTACAAAAAGGAAGCCTTTTTCAAGTGCAATATTTTTATATTCCTCAAATTTTAAAGGATCGACATAATCAACTACCTCCATATGATCAAGTGTGGGTTGAAGATACTGACCCATGGTAAAAACAGAGCAACCTGCCTCCAGCAGATCATCCATGGTCTGATATATCTCACTCTCTGTTTCTCCAAGACCGAGCATTATGCCTGATTTTGTCCGCACCCCCTTCTTGCTAATGTACTTAAGCACATTCAAGCTGCGACGATACCTTGCTGCCGATCTTATATGGGATGTTAAACGCTCAACCGTTTCAAGATTATGTGAAATAACATTGGGGCCGGCATCAATAACTTTCTGTATATCCTTCTCCACTCCTCTGAAATCAGGAATAAGTGCCTCTATTGTTGTATCCGGATTTACCTCCTTTAATTTCTTTAATACCTCAGCCCAGAATGATGCCCCGCTATCAGGCAGATCATCCCTGTCAACTGATGTGATAACACAATGCTTTAAAGCCATCAAGCGTATCGATTCAGCAAGGTTATCAGGTTCATCAATATCAGGAGGGTAAGGTTTTCCTGTGGTGGTGCCACAAAATTTACACGACCTGGTACATATATCTCCCAGTATCATAAAAGTTGCGGTGCCGGCATTCCAGCACTCACCTATATTCGGACAATTACCACTCTTGCATATGGTGTGGAGATGATAACCCTCAACAATATTCTTTACCCTCGTGTAATTCTCCCCCCTGGCCCTCTGCATTTTTAGCCAGCCCGGTAATCTCTTGTCATTCAGCCTTTTATGCTTTATATTCATTGTCTCCATTTCAGTATACAAAGCTAATTAAAATAGGGATATTTACCTATTTTTCGATATGCCTGATTGATAATGAATTGGCTGGGAACAGAAGAATTTTACCTTTTCAAAGTGGCAGAAAACACCATTTTTTATAAAAATATCATAAGAAAGTATTTTTCTTTTTATGATGGTCAGCCGGCAAAAAGGTATTATTATTAAATAACATAAAATTTACCATAGAAGGAGCCGGCAGATTTTCTATATTTAACTTTTTGTAAAATTATTCCAATTAATAAATAAAAAACAAAGTGTAATGAATACCCAGAAATTTTACAGGTTATCCCTGATGCTTTTTTCTTTTTTCCTATTAACAGCAATAACATCTGGTCAGGAGAAAGAAAATTTTTATTCCGAAAGTTGTACGAGCATAATGGTTGGTAAAGATGCAAGTGCTGACGGATCGGTAATGACCAGTCATACATGCGATGCATATTACCGTACATGGCTAGAATTTGTCCCTGCCATGGAACATGAACCCGGAACCATGCATCCTGTAAGGTGGGGCACAATGCATACAAGCTCGGCCTGGAGTGAAGAGAATATTGAAATCAAAGGTGAGATACCTGAAGTTAAAAAAACGTATGCATATTTAAATACGGCTTATCCCTGCCTCAATGAGAAACAGCTTGCCATCGGGGAATCAACATTCAATGGACGGAGGGAATTAAGGAATGAAAATGGTCTCTTTAAGATTGAAGAACTGGAAAGAATTGTCCTGCAGAGATGCACCACAGCACGCGATGCTATCAAATTAATAGGAGAGCTTGTCAAGAAATACGGTTATGGTGATACCGGTGAGTGTATTACAATAGCTGATAAAAATGAGGTATGGCATATGGAAATCATGGGAGAAGGGCCTGATAATATAGGAGCTGTGTGGGCTGCACAGCGCATACCGGATGACCACGTCGGGATAGCAGCCAATATATGCAGGATATCTGAGATAGATCCTGAGAATGAAGATTATTTTATGGTGTCCGGCAATGTATATGATGTGGCTAAGGAGATGGGTTTCTGGGATGGGGAAAAACCTTTTAAGTTCTGGGAAGCATATTCAGGTAGAAAACCTTTCAGTTCAAGGGAATATTATGTTCTCAGCACCCTTGCCCCTTCACTGGGCTTGAGTTATGATGACGAAGAATTACCTTTCTCTGTTAAGCCTGAAAAAAGAGTGGATATCAGGGATGTCATGAAATTCTTCCGTACTACCTATGACAGTACAGAAATGGAGATGATAAGGAACTTGAAAGTACCTGTAAGACGTAGAGATGAAGAAGGTAATGTTTATACTGACACAATAATAAGCCCTGCCGCACACCCCTGGATGTCAAGGGATAAACGTACACTGTTAAACAGCCTTAAAGAAGGTGCAGTGGAAAGAGACAGGCCCATTGCGGTACAGTATTGCGCTTATTCATTTATAGTTCAACTCAGGGACTGGCTTCCTGACGAGATCGGTGGCAGGTTGTGGTTCGCCTTAGATGTACCACGCTTGAGCCCGAGAATACCTATTTATGCAGGTAACCTGAGTCTGCCTGAAAGTTTCTATGTCTGCGGCCAGGATCATTTCAGCACTGAATCTGCACTGTGGGCTTTCCGCAGGACAAACAGGCTGTCAATGGTAAATTGGGGCGATGCAAAAGAAATTATTGAACCCCTGGTAATGGAATATGAAGATAAAGCCTTTGATGAAATAGAGTTTATTGAAGCAGAAGCACTCAGGCTTCTCGAGAAAGATAAAGAAAATGCTGAAAAAGGTAAGCAGACAAAGCTGGCAAGGGAATTTCTTACCAGGTACTCTAATGATTTTGCAAGGTCCGCCGTAAACCGGTGGTGGGAACTTGGAGATGAATTATGGGTCAGGTTCAGGTGGAGTTTTTAAAATGAATTATGAAAAAATACCCGGTAATAATTAATCCTTTTCTTACCCTGCTCTGTGTGGTAACCTTAATCATTGTAACTACGACATGCAGGCAGAAAGAAGAAGTATCTTTCGGAGTATTCGATATGGCCACCGATATAGGAAAGCCGGAACTGAAAGGAGAAAGCACATATGATCCCGAAACAGGTGAATACACCTTGACCGGGGGCGGGGAGAATATCTGGTTCGATAGCGATAAGTTTCATTTCCTCTCTGCTAAAATTGAAGGTGATTTTATCCTGCGTGCACGGGTTAAATTTATCGGTGAAGGTGTAAATCCCCACCGTAAACTGGGCATCATGCTTCGCGACTCACTAAGTGCCGAATCCGCACATGTAAGTGCGGTGGTCCATGGCGACGGCTTAACTTCATTGCAGTACCGCAGTAAAGCAGAAAACAATACCGAAGAAGTGAAATCAACAACTGCAGGGGCTGATATAATCCAGCTGGAACGAAGGGCTAATAATTATATTTTTTCTTCTGCCATTGAGGGAGAAACATTTATCAGCATCAGCGTCCGTGATGTGAAAATAGGGGCGGAAGCACATGCAGGCATTTTTATATGTTCGCATGAAAATGATGTGCTGGAGACTGCCGTATTTGATAATGTACGGCTGGTAATTCCTGCACCCCCTGATTTTGTTCCCTACCAGGATTATATAGGGAGTCATATTGAAATACTGGATATCCACACCGGTAAACGAAAAATAGTACACAGCTCCCCTCTCTCTTTGCAGGCACCGAACTGGACCCCCGACGGTAAAAAGCTGATTTATAACAGTGAGGGAAAATTGTACTCATTCAACCTTGAAACGTCTGCAGTAAATGAGATCAACACCGGTTTTGCGGTAAATAATAATAATGATCACGTTTTATCATTTGACGGAACGTTACTGGGGATAAGTGACCATACTGAACACCCGGACAATCAGTCTTTGATATATGTGCTTCATTCAAAAGGCGGGACGGCGGAACAGGTAACCTCTGAGGCTCCTTCATACCTGCATGGATTTTCACCTGATGGTGAATATCTAGTTTATACAGCCGGACGTAATAATGCTGAACACCTTGATATTTATAAGATATCCCGCCACGGTGGTGAAGAAATGCGCCTGACCAATGCCCCGGGGCTGGATGACGGCTCTGAATACTCACCCGACGGTAAGTATATTTATTTCAATTCAAGCCGCAGCGGTACCATGCAGATATGGCGTATGAAGCCGGATGGCACTGACCAGGAACATCTGACATTTGATGAATATAACGACTGGTTCCCTCATGTTTCACCTGATGGTAAGTGGCTGGCTTTTATTTCTTATAGTAAAGATATAGAGGCAGATGATCACCCGTTCTATAAAAATGTTTATATTCGTTTGATGCCTGCCGGTGGGGGCGAACCTGAAGTAATTGCTTATTTGTACGGCGGACAAGGTTCTATGAACGTTCCCAGCTGGTCACCCGACAGCAGGAAAATTGCCTTTGTAAGCAATACAATAATTGAAGAATAATTCTAACAGATAAAAGATATGGTACGATGAGTAAAAATGAACATAAAGTAAATACTAATCACAGGTGGGTAACAGGTGATTTCCCAAAGGTTGGAATAAGATCTGTTATCGACGGCCGCCGAAGAGGAGTAAGGGAATCGCTTGAAGAACAGACGATGAACCTGGCCGGGGCTGCCATGGATTTGATCAGTGCTAACCTTAAATACCCTAACGGCGAAAAGGTGGAATGTGTTCTTGCTGACACCACAATAGGAGGTGTGGCCGAAGCAGCTCTTTGTGCCGAGAAATTCAGGAAGGAGGGTGTGGGCATAAGTCTTACTGTGACACCCTGCTGGTGCTATGGCACTGAAACAATCGATATGGATCCCTTGAGGCCAAAAGCCATATGTGGCTTCAATGGTACTGAGCGCCCGGGTGCGGTCTACCTGGCTGCATCACTGGCAGGCCACTTACAAAAGGGGCTGCCAGCCTTTGGTATATACGGCTGTCACGTCCAGGACGCAGGTGATAATACCGTCCCGGAAGACGTGCAGGAAAAAATATTGAGATTTGTTAAAGCTGGTCTTGCAGTAGTGTATATGAAAGGCAAATCATACCTGTCAATGGGTAGCGTTTCAATGGGTATTGCCGGATCAATCGTAGACGAAGATTTCTTCCAGGAATACCTTGGGATGAGAAATGAATATATTGATATGAGTGAATTCAACCGGAGGATCAACGAGGAGATATACGATGATGAAGAGTTTGAGAGAGCCCTGGAATGGACAAAAAAATGGTGTAAAGAGGGCAAGGAAACAAATGAGGTGCCCAGGAACGCTAAGGACAAAGAAAAGGACTGGGAAACTGTGGTTAAGATGACTCTTATTGCACGCGACCTCATGGTGGGTAACCCACGGCTTAAAGATGCCGGCTTCGGCGAGGAAGCTATGGGCCATAATGCGATACTCGCAGGCTTCCAGGGACAGCGGCAGTGGACCGACCATATGCCTAACGGTGATTTTATGGAAGCTATATTATGCTCATCCTTCGACTGGAACGGCATACGCCCCCCTTTCCTGCTGGCAACAGAAAATGACAGCCTGAATGGAGCCACAATGCTCCTTGGCTACCTCCTTACCAATACCACTCAGATGTTTTCGGATATAAGGACTTACTGGAGCCCGGAAGCTATTGAAAGGGTCACCGGCCATAAACCCACAGGGCGTGCCGGGAACGGTGTGATACACCTCATAAACTCAGGGGCCTCGGCACTCGACTTTTCAGGCAGCGAGAAGAAAGACGGCAAGCCTGTCATTAAACCTTTCTGGGAGATCACTTCTGAAGATGTGGAAGCATGCCTCGAAGCTACAAGCTGGCCGGCAGCTGTAACCGAATATTTCAGGGGCGGAGGTTTCTCATCACAGTTCGACACCCTGGGCGGAATGCCGATAACAATCTCAAGGATAAATATTGTCAAGGGACTGGGACCGGTCCTCCAGATGGCCGAGGGATGGACAGTTGAATTGCCTGAAGATGTGCATGAGATACTTTGTGAACGGACCAATCCCACCTGGCCAACGACATGGTTTGTGCCCAGGCTGACAGGGGAAGATGCTTTTGCTGATGTATATTCGGTTATGGCCAACTGGGGCGCCAACCATTGTGCATCAAGCTACGGCCATATAGGGGCCGACATACTGACACTGGCATCAATGCTGAGGATACCCGTTAATATGCATAATGTGGCACCGGATAAAATATTCCGCCCCTCAGCATGGAACGCCTATGGCATGGATGCCGAGGGCAGCGATTACAGGGCCTGTCAAACGTACGGACCCTTGTATAGATAATTGGTTTGAATGGTTTGAACGCCTGCCTTACGGCAGGCAATCAAACAATCAAACAATCAAACAAAGAGGAAAGGCAATGAACAAAGGGAAAATTTCCATAGTCTTCGATTGCGGGGCAACCAATGTTAAGGTGCATGCTATTGACGAAAAAGGTAATATCGTACGATCAGCCTCATATCCCAATAATACATGTCCTGATCCGTTATACCACGAATACAGGATATGGGATGTTAAAGAGATATGGGATAAATTTTGCAGGGCATCCCGTGAAGTGACAGCCGGACTTGAAAAGGATAATATAATTGGCATGAGCGTCACAACCTTCGGGGTTGACGGGGCTCTGTTCAGCAAAGAGGGCAAGATACTCTACCCCATGATATCATGGCAGTGTGAGCGCACAACACCGATAATGCAGGGAATAGGTAAATATATTCCTGTAGAGAAATTATACCGTGAATCAGCACTGCTGCCTTTCAATTTCAATACGATAAACAAGCTCATATGGCTCAAGGAAAACAAACCTGAACTTATTGAAAAAGCTCACATGTGGCTTTTCGCACCATCCATATTCACATGGATGCTCAGCGGGGAAATGAAGAATGATATTACCATGGCCGGCACTTCCATGCTTACATCAGCATCGGAGAGGGATTTTTCAAGCCTCATCCTTAACAGCATAGGTATTGATACTGGGCTTTTCGGCGACCTTGCCGAGCCAGGTGAAATAATAGGCAATATAACTGCAGATGCGGCCCGGCTTACCGGCCTGCCACAAGGCATACCCGTGGTTGCCAGCGGCCATGATACCCAGTTTGCGGTCTTTGGCTCCGGTGCCGGTATAAACCAGCCCGTACTAAGCTCGGGGACGTGGGAAATACTTATGGTGCGTTCCCAAAATTACATGTCGGGTAAAGATCAGCTCGATAATTCAATAAGCACCGAACTGGACCCGATTCCCGGTCTATATAACATAGGCAACCAATGGATTGCCTCAGGCATGCTTGAATGGGCAGGGAGGAATATGTTCCCGGATTGCGGCGATGAGCTGCATGAGAAAATGATAGCAATGGCATGGGAAGTGCCGCCGGGGAGCAATGGCATACGGGTTATACCCAGGTTTTTTGAAGAAACAGGAGGCTCCGGTGGTGGACAGATCACTGGGCTGCGAATGGAATCGACGCGTGAAGAGATTTACAGGGCGATGCTCGAATCGCTGTCGCTCAGGCTCAGGGAAGGAATGATGGCCCTGGAGATAGCCGGTGGATTTACTACCAATAATATATTATGCGTGGGAGGCGGGTCAAAAAACAAGCTCTGGAACCAGCTCAGGACAGATATAACCGGAGTGCCGGTAACTGTTATCGACAAGAAAGAGACCACGGTGCTGGGTGCAGCCATGTTTATAATGTATGCCGCCGGACTTGCTGCCAGCCCCGAAGAAGCCAGGGGAATGATACCGTTCAAAACTGAAATCTTTGAGCCTGGACCTAGTAGGAAAGTTTATGAAGAATTGTTTTTCTGATACAGTAGGTTGAGTAGGGTTGAGAAGGGTTGAGTTTCCAAGCTCTGAAATATTTTGCATCTCATCTTTCGCATCTTTCTAAGTCATAATTCATAAATCATAATTAATACTTAAAAAGGGCACCCTGAAACACCGGGTACCCTTTCTTGGATGGCTTATATCCAGGATCATTCCTTATCGAGTTCAAATTCGACAGGAACGTTTAATCTTACTCTTACCGCATGGCCTCGCTCCTGTTTCCCGGGTTCCCATGCAGGCATATCCCTGAAAACTTTCATGGCAGCATCATCAAAGCCTGCATAAGTGCTTCTCACGACATTCACATCTTCGACATTCCCTTCAGTATCCACCGTGAATCCCACCGTAACCTTACCCTCTATACCTTCCTTCTTCGCATCTTCAGGATATTCAAGGTTATCATATATAAATGATCTCAGGGCAGTTAAACCTCCGGGGAACTGTGGCATATCCTCAACAACAATAAAAATTTCTTCAGTGGTCTTCCTGTCAGCCACAGGCCTGTCTGCCTTCTTCTCCCAGGTCTTTACATCCTCCTTTAAGGTTACAATTATAAGACCATTATCGGCCTTGTATTTTTTTGCTAACTCGGACGAAGGATCCTTGGTTATTTCAACACTTTGTATATCACCCGGATATATATCTTCAATACTATCAACACGTTTCCCGTCAACAATGATAACAGGTGATTCTTTGTCTCCGGATGCCGGGGATACTTCCCCCATTGGTTTTTCATCGTTGAGATGAATTTCATAAGATTTGAATTCCAGTTTGATAGGATCTTCTGTAATCCATGAAGCCTTAAGCTCCTGTGTTTCATAACCTACATATGAAATAACAAGCACATCATCCTTTTCGCATTCAAGTTCAAACCTGCCTTCAATGTCTGCCAGTGTTCCGTTAGTGGCCCCTTTTACCACAATTGACGCACCGGTGGCCGGTTTCCCGGTGTCATCAAAGATCACTTTCCCTTTTACCCTGCCATCCCGGTCCTGTACCTCTGAGCCGGTTAACATTCCAAGTGCCAGGATAATAACAGGTATTATTAAGAGATATTTAATAATACCAACCTTTTTTGTAGTTGTTCTTTTCATCATTTTGAATCTTTTTTTAGTTACTGAATGATTAAACTGGTGCCCAAGCCTGAAATAATTTGTCCCGAGGGAAAAATTCAGGAGCTGGGCCCTGTAATGAGCCGGGTTAATTCCCCCTGCCAGCACTTCTCTATCGGCAAGATGCTCATGATTTTCTTTAATCATCCTGGAAATAAGCCATGTAAAAGGGTTGAACCATGTTAACAAAACTGTTAGTTCAACTATTATAAGGTCGATGAAATGCATCTGCTTTATGTGGGCTTTCTCATGCAGTATAACAGGTTCAATATCAGGATCATTTCTGTACCTCTCCGGCAGGAAAATCCATGAAAAAAGTGTAAAGACATGTTTGCTGTCAGTGAAAACTATGTTATTGCCCACATTATTCTTTTTCCGGCTTCTTGCCCTGTATCTTAAAATTGTAACAGCATTGCGTATCATCAGAAATACTACCCCTGCCATATAAAGCACCATTACAAGAGATAACCAGTCAATATGGAATGATGGTGTACTGCCTGGAGTGGCCACAGGCTGCGTTGCCTGAACGTTGACAGAAGCAGCCGGAATAACAACGTTGGCTGTAGATTTAAGTGTAATTAATTCCGGAAACCGCAAAAAAGGAAATACCCAACTTGCAATAATTCCTGCTATAAGGTAAAATCGCTTTATTATGAGATTGGTATCATTCCTTAAAAACAGGTATGACAGGCTGATTATACCAATGCCCAGGGAGACCTTAAGTAAGTATATAATAATTTCACTTGTCATTTTTCTCTTCCTTTTTCAGTTCCGATTCAACTTCTTCTATCAGACCTTTCAGCTCTTTAAGGTTCAGGTCGGATTCCCTGGCAAAAAATGTGAGCAGGTTTGATGATGAACCATCGAAATAATTCTTAGCAATCCGCGAAAGATAACCTTTAAGATATTCTTTCTTTGAAATTAAAGGATAATAAAGATGTGTTGTTCCCACAGCCCTGTGACCCACAAATCCTTTCTTCTCAAGTATCCTTATAACTGTTGACACCGTCGTGTACGGAGTATCTGGATCCTTTAAATTATTTAATACATCCCTCACTATAGCCTCCTTTAACTGCCACAATACCAGCATTATTTCTTCTTCGGCTTTCGTAAGTCTCTGCATCATGATTACACAATTTTTTACAAGTATACAACTAATTTTTAAGTAAACCAACTATTTTTTACGTAGATACACTTAAAAATTAGTATGGAATATTGGTTTATTGGACGGCTCCCCCTTTTAAGGGGGTCTGGAGTTTGGCTAATTTCTTATATAAAAAATTGCAGATTGTAGGGTGTTCACATAATTTTTACTGGTTTTTAATTTATGTTGTTGTTTGACGAAGCCTGAGAAATTGCCGTATCCTACTGCTTTGG
>JAYEGY010000054.1:0-17332 GCA_034659275.1 Bacteroidota bacterium
GAAAAACTGCACCTAATAAAATATTAATAAAAATATTTTCGGTTTTTTAATACTATGTATTGCATAGTATTTATTATTTCATATATCTTTGCCGAAGATACTACATTGTTCGAAAAGGTATTATACGTAAAAGAAAATGAAAATTACAGTAAGCATTAATATCGGCGGGATGGCATTTCACATTGATGAGGATGCCTACACTGAATTGAAAATATACCTGCGCAGCCTTGACAGGTATTTTGCAAAGGAGGCCAGTTCAGCCGAGATTATGGCTGATATTGAAGCCCGGATTGCAGACCTGTTAAGGTCAAAGATAAATGACTACAAGCAGGTGGTAACCTTACAGGATGTGAGAGAAGTGATAAATACTCTGGGTACGCCGGAAGATATAAGTGATGACAGCGGTTCAACTTATGAAAGGCTGAGCGGTACAGCTTACCGCAGGATGTACCGCGACCCTGACAACAGGATCATTGGCGGGGTTTGTTCGGGTATGGCTGCATACTGGAGGATTGATCCCTGGATAGTCAGACTTATATTCATAATTATCAGCTTACCCGGAGGCCTGGGTATTCTGATTTATCTGATATTATGGATTGTACTTCCCGAGGCAAAAACAACGGCACAGAAGATTGAGATGAAGGGAGATCCGGTAAACATACATAATATCAAGGACTCCGTAAGGCAGGAGTTTGATAATGTTAAAGATAAGATGAACCTGTAAATAACTCCGGAACCTGGCATTTTTTAAAATTAGGTAACAGTTAATATTAAATATCATGAATGTTGAAAATAATAAAGCGCAGATGCGTAAGGGTATACTTGAGTATTGCATTTTGCTTGTGATATCGGGTAATTCCTGTTATGCCAGCGATATAATCAATAAGCTCAAGGAGGCAAAAGTCATAGTGGTTGAGGGTACACTTTATCCCCTACTCACAAGGCAAAAGAATGCAGGGCTGTTGAGTTATCGCTGGGAAGAATCGCCCCAGGGGCCACCCAGGAAATATTATGAATTAACTGAGAAAGGCCGTGAATATCTTGTAGAGCTAGATAAAGCATGGGATGAACTAGTTGAGTCAGTGAAATTTATAAGAAAAAAATAAGGGCTTATCGTAAAAGATCAGATTAACAATGGAAAAATCAATAAAAATAAATATAGCCGGAGTAATTTTTCAGATCAATGAAGATGCTTATGAACTACTCCGTGATTACCTGCAATCAATTACATACAGGCTTAGTAATATACCTGGCGGCAGTGAAATGATTGATGATATAGAAGCCAGGATTGCCGAATTGTTCCAGTCAAAACCATCATGGCAGACGGCAGTTATTTCAAAGGATGAAGTTGAGGAAATAATATCCACAATGGGAAGCCCTGAGGATATAACCGGTGATCTTGATATGGAAGCCGAAGCAGGTACTTTCAGAGGGCAACAGAAAAAATTGTACCGGAACACAGATAACTCAATAATAGGAGGGGTGTGTAGCGGGATTTCTGATTATACCGGTATTGAACCGGTATGGATAAGGATAGTATTTATATTATTCACCCTTGTATATTTTATAGGAGCAATTGTATATGTTGTCTTATGGATAGCCCTTCCCAAAGCAGGTTCTTCCGTATATCACAGAACAAGTGTCCGCACTGAAAGAGCTGCAAAAACCAGGCGCCCAGATAGTAGCGTCAGTGAAAGCTCCGCAGCAGTGGGGAATGCTTTCAACGAAATATTCAGGGCTTTTGGTAAATTCTTTATAATACTTTTCAGGATCATACTGGCAATTATTGGAGTGGCTTTTATCATAGCAGGATTTACTGCTCTGTTCAGCTTTATTTTTGTCTCCATGTTCCACTCGACGTTGCTCTTGCCACAATTCTTTGAAGAATCTGCAATATACTTACCTGATTTCTTAATTTTTATTGCAGACCCCTCACTATCAGTATGGCTGATAATCCTGACCAGCCTGGTTATCGGGCTCCCTCTACTGGCTTTAATATACTGGGGTATAAGAATGGTATTTCAATTCAGGGCCAGGGATCTCGTCCTCAACCTTACTATGCTTATTATCTGGATACTGAGCCTTGTAGCACTTTCTATAATATCCTTCAGCCAGGGAATAAATTTTTCAGACTCATACAGGACAAGCCGGCAATGGTCTTTGCCTGCGAGTGATACAATCGTTGTAAAACTCGATGAAAGAGTCTCTGCACTTGAATACCAGCGGGCAGTCCATCTCCCCTTCGAGCCTCGAAACATGTACCTTAATGAAGAAAAAGATATTATTTACGTAAGCCCTGAATTAAATATCTACCATACTAATGACAATGCCCACATAACTATAGTCAGATACTCGAGCGGCCATTCCCGCTCCGATGCAATAAGCAAGGCAGAAAAATTGGATTACGACATAAGTATTGAAAAGGGAATTATTGAACTGGATGAATACTTCAGCCTGCCTGCAGGTAAAAGATGGTCTGGGGCATTTGTCAAGATAAGACTGTATATACCTGATGATAAAATTGTTTACTTTGATGAAGATGTTGAAAGCCTTATGCATGATGATTATTTCGGATGCGGGCTTCAGTCCTGGGAAGCAGGAGATCAATACTGGAAGATGATAAAAGGGAAACTTGAAGAAACTGATTAATACCTGGTTTAAACCTGACACGTTAAACCTTTCCTGATGGTGTGGGGCTAAGCCCCACACCATCTTTTGTTAATGTAAAGTTATTATTAGGTTAAAAAATGTAAAAACAGACTGACATAAAAATATCGTAGTTATATTTATTGCCAAAGTACCAATTAAACCCTAAAATGAAAAAGACACTAATACTGCTCTCAATCTTAGTTTTTACCCTTTACTCATTATCCGCACAGGAAGAGGCAAGTAGAAGCGACAGCCTCAGGAAAGATGCCCTGAATGTATATATGGATGCGTCAAGCTATATAAAGCAGCATATCCCTTTTATAAATTACGTGCGCGATCGCAAAGTAGCAGACCTTATTATAATATTATAATAAGCACTTCAGAAGTTACCGGTTCTGGTGGCAGAGAATATTCAATGTTTTTGGAAGGACAGGGTAAATATGCAGGAATGATTGACACACTGAAATACTCTTCCTCCCCTGACGAAACTTATGAACAAAGAAGAGACAAAGAGGTAAAAACCCTAAGAATGGGATTGATGAGGTATGTTCTTAAAACTCCTCTGGCTAAATACATTGATGTAGAATTTTCAGAACCCATTTCAGCTGAAGTAAGTACTGACAGGTGGAATAACTGGGTTTTCAGGGCCAGTATATCCGGATACATAAATGGTCAGTCTTCCCTAAAATATTTTAATACCTATGGAGGAATATCCGCCAGCAAGGTTACTGAAGACTGGAAAATCGACATTGATCTTGATTATTCTTACGGCAAGGATATATTTAAAACAGAAGATCTCACGCTTGAAAGTATCACAACATCCATGTCTGCTGAAGCACTGGTTGTTAAGAGTCTCAGCGATCATTGGTCCATTGGTGGTAATGCCAGTGTTTTATCTTCCAGTTACAGCAACTACGACCTGAAAATAAGTTTTATGCCCGGTATTGAATTTAATATCTTTCCATACTCCGAATCTACCCGAAGACAGTTCAGGTTCTTATATAAAATAGGCTACATGTATAATGACTATATTGATACTACAATATACAATAAAACCAGAGAGGCTCTCTTTTCTCATTCATTATCAGGAGCTTTTGAAGTAATCCAAAAATGGGGAAGTATTGATTTTTCAGTGTTATGGTCAAATTACCTCCAGGACTTCTCTCAGAACCGACTTTCGTTGTCCACCTCCCTGAGCTGGAGAGTAGTAAAAGGTTTAAGTATAAATATAGGTGGCAGCTACTCATTTATTCACAACCAGATATCCCTGGTTAAAGGAGGAGCCACATCTGAAGAAATACTGCTCAGACGAAAGGAACTGGAAACAAATTATCGCTATTTTATGCATTTCGGTTTCTCATACACTTTCGGATCAATTTACAATAATGTGGTTAATCCTCGTTTTGGAGGCGGAGGCGGAGGACAAATGGTTATTATTCACTAGATCCCGGACCTTTTTAATTATAAACCTGAAATAATTATTTTTGATCCTAATATATCCGTTTTGGAAAAGAGCAGGAGAATAAAAGGATCATTCAGTGACAAATCGTTTTTTGAAGAAATCTTCAAGAAATATTTTGTTGCTCTTACCTACTATGCCCTGAAATTGGTCAATGACCATGATTCGGCAAAGGACATAGTCCACCAGGTTTTTATAAATATCTGGGAAAAAAGGGGAAATATTAACCTGGATCAGCCCATACGTTCCTACCTTTACACATCTGTCCATAACAGGTGTATGAATTACATCCGTGATAACGGCAGGTTTCATCCTGATGATGTGAGTGATACTGAAATACATTATAGAGTGGGGCCAGAAGAGCCAGACTTACTTGAACAGCAGGAAACAGAAGCTCGCATAGCACAGGCAATAGCAAAATTGCCCCAACGCTGTGGCGAGGTATTCAGGCTGAAGAGGTTTGAAAATAAAAAGTATTCCGAAATAGCAGAGATAATGAAAATCTCTGTTAAAACCGTTGAAGCGCAAATGTCAAAATCATTGCGTATCTTAAGGAAAGATCTCAAAGACCTTCTTATGATTTTGATCTTTTTGATTGCAAATAAATTCTTATAGCAAGGAATAAGGGTAATACTTTTTTTAAGTGTGATATATATGAAAACAACTATTTGAAATGAAGAATGCTACCGGACATAATATTCCTCTTGACCTCATAGCCCACAAATTGTCGGGTGAGGCTTCGTCCGGCGAAAAAAAGGAACTTGAATCCTGGATCAGCGAAAATGAGGAACACAGGAAGATTTTTGAAGAATATTCACGACTATGGGAAAAATCCGGAGACATTAAAAATATTGATAAGATTGATATTGATAAAGAATGGGAAAAGTTCAACCAGCGCACAGGCATTGAAAAACCTGCACGGAGGATAATAAATTTGAAACTGCTTACCAGGCTGGCAGCAGCAATTTTTGCAGGTCTTATCCTCGGATATTCAGGCCTGCTTATATACAGAAGCTTACATTTTGAGAAAATAGCAGCAAATGATCAAGCCAGGGAAATAAGCCTGCCTGACGGCTCATTGGTTACACTGAATGCCGGCTCCGAAATAAAATTTCCTAAAAATTTTAAAGAAGATAACCGCAAAGTGAAACTCGAGGGCGAAGGATTCTTTGATGTTGTAAATGATCCTTTAAAACCATTTTCTGTTGAAGCAGCAGGAATAATTGTAAAAGTCCTGGGAACGTCATTTAATATTGATGCAAAAGGCGATGAAAGCACTGTCACTGTGATTGTTGCAGAAGGTAAAGTGGGCATATACGGAAAGAGTGGTAATGCCTTGTCGGGCGAACTTGTCAGAGGTGATAAAGCTGTTATTAACCCGGGAACCGGCAGAATATCAAAAACCAGGAACGATAATCCTAATTTCAATACGTATAAAACAGGACATATAGTTTTTGAAAACTCATCATTCAAAGAGGTGCTTAATACTCTCCAGGAAGTGTATAATGTAAACATACATGTTAAAGATAGTGAAGTATATGATAAAAGGATCACGGTTACATTCAGAAATAAAGACTTTGATTACGTACTTAGAACCATACAGGAAACCCTTGACCTTGATATTGAAAAAAGCGGAAGAGAGATAATAATAAGGTGATATTGAAGAGAATAATAACTTTTAATGTACTGCTTTATCTGCTTTGCTGTAATCCTATCCTGGCACAGGAAGAAAACAGCTTACTATCTGTATCATTGAAAAACCAGAGACTCGATAGTCTTATTTCTTGCCTGAGTAAGCTAAGCGGCTACGAATTTTCATATAATCCCCTTATTATACCGGCTGATACGATCATAAGTGTCGAATATGAGAACAAATCTTTGAAAGATATACTCGAAGACTTCAGAAAGTATGGTATCTCTTATACTAAAATGGAGGAGCACATCATACTTAAGAAAACAGAAGAAGCTGCTTTCCCTGGCAAGGAATCGATCAAGAAAAATAAATATACAGTGTCAGGATATATCTGGGATTCAGAAACGGGTGAAGCCCTGATAGGGGCAACAATCGTTGATAAACAGACTGGCGCTGGTGCAATGACCAATGGTTATGGTTTCTTTTCTCTTACCCTGGATGAGGGGGAATATGAATTAATCTCTTCTTTTCTTGGATATAAACGGTCTGAAGACAGCCTGGTACTCGACAAGGATAAATATATGGTGATTAATCTTGAACAAAGCGTTGCCAGCCTGGAAGAAATAGTTGTTGTTTCAGGTAAAGACAATATATCATCCCGGCAGGCCGGTACCGGTGAGTTCAGTCTCAAATCTTCGGATATATCCGGTATACAGGGATTCCTGGGACAATCTGATGTTATTAAATCATTACAGACAATGCCGGGTATTAATTTTTACGGAGATGGGTCAACAATTTTCTATGTCCGGGGAGGTGCAGGTGATCAGAACATGATCCTCATTGACGAAGCTCCCGTATATAACCCGGCACATATGCTTGGTCTGTTCAGCGTATTTACCGTTGAATCCCTCAATAGTATAAAGGTATACAAAGGCGACATGCCAGCTTCACTGGGAGGGAGAATATCATCAGTAATTGATGTTAAGCTGAAAGAAGGCAACAGCAATAAACTGTCGTTCCATGGTAATACCAGTCCTGTATTGACAAGCCTCAACCTTGAAGGTCCCCTGTTCAATAAGAAAAGCACCTTCTACCTCTCTGCCAGAAGGTCTCATTTTAAATGGCTGCTGGGAAACCAGAATGAAAATATTGAGTTGCTGCATTTTTTTGACTTCAACCTGAAAACCAATTTCAGGCTTAATACCAAAAACAGGCTTTTCCTTTCTCTGTATTCTGGTTCTGATAATTTTAAAAACCGGACCAATAACCTGAGATCGAATGGCATTACATGGAAAAACCTGGCTGGCAATTTAAGGTGGAATCATGTGTTTGGAGACAGACTTTTCTCCAATACCAGTATCATAATCAGCAATTACGACTACAACCTTTATACATCCTATGAAGAAAACCAGAGGTGGAATACAGGTATATCAATCGCTTCATTGAAATCTGATTTTTCCTTTTATCTTTCACCGGGTCATACCTACAGGGCAGGTTTTGCCCTTTCTTTGCACAGTTATTCCCCGGGTAATTATTATAGTGGCAGCAACCCCGATCCTCTTGCAAGAGGAGTACCAGCAAAAAATGCTCTTGAGAATGTCCTGTATTTTGATTTCGAAAATGAGATATTCACAGGTGTGGTACTAAACTATGGTATTCGATGGTCAATATGGAATAACCTCGGTCCGACAACGGAATATATTTATGATGACGCCTACCAGCCTGTCGATACCCTGGTTTACACCAGCCACCGTAAGTATAACACTTATTCTGTAATTGAACCACGTATCAATCTAAACTACAGCATTAACCACAATTTGTCAGCAAGCCTGTCATTTTCACATAATGCACAGTTTGAACACCTTATCAGCAATTCAATAAGCCCCTTCACAAGCCTTGAGGCATGGCTGCCGGCAGCTCCCAATATTAAACCCTCAACATCAGACCAGGTGTCGGCTGGCATTAGTTTTCATACCGGTGAAAACAAATATTCATTTGATTTAGAGTATTACAATAAGGTAATGCATAATTATATAAGCTATGTCGACCATGCTTATATGCTGTTTAATCCTCATGTGGAGGGTGAGCTCAGGTATGGAAAGGGTAAATCTTATGGAATAGAATGCCTGGCCAGGAAAAATGCAGGCAATCTTACCGGATGGATATCCTACACATGGTCAAGGACAATTCTCGATATTAATGATCTTAATGATGATAAGCCCTTCCCTTCCCGCTATGACAGGCCACATAATTTAAATGTTCATATTGACCTGAGGATCCTGCCCGGCTGGCTACTTTCAACAAATTGGATTTACTGCTCCGGAAGTCCGATAACCACGCCCACAGGTTTTTATTATTATAAGGGTTACCAGGTTCCCTTCTATGACAGCAGGAATAATGACAGGCTCCCCGACTATCACAGGCTTGACCTCTCCACAGAGATAAGATTGAACAGGCAGGGATCTTCCTTCGAACATTCACTTAAAATAGCCTTGTATAATGCCTACGGCAGAAAAAATCCCTTTACGATCAATTTTAACAAGATAATTGAAGACAGCGGGGCCCTCATCGTTCCGACTGAACGTTCTGAGCCTCCTGAATTGAACGCATCAATGATGTATGTGCATGGAGTAGTACCATCTATTAGCTATCAATTTAAATTTTAAAATGAAAAAGCACTGTATCGTCATATTGATCTTATTATTGTCAGGAGCATGTGAAGAACCTGTAAGCTGGGAACTGGATGAGCCTATAACACCCCGCCTCGCAGTGGAAGGCATGCTTACAAATAAACCGGGCTTAAATTATGTGATGCTAAGCCTGCCTGTTCGTAATCCCAACAGGACCCCACAGCCAGTGTCAAATGCAACCGTAGTTATAATTGATGGCGATAATTACCATTTTCTTACTGAAGATCAAAACGAAGCCGGCTTATACATTCCCGAACCTACCTTGCATGGCCTAATAAACAGGGTATACTGGTTGTATATTGCAATTGGCGAATACGAATTTACCGCAGGTGCTTATATGGTCCCTGTAAGCCCGCTTCAGAAATTAATCTTTTACGAAGACCAGGCTAAGCCGGGTTATTACAGGATATATCACAGGGAGAGCAGTGCTCCATCATATACAGAATACCGGGTGGAATGGCAGGATCAAAGCACAGGCCATTTACAGGAATCTTTATTCTATTCCTATACCCTGTCAACTATTGATGTAAGCCAGTTTTTCAAGCCCGGTTCAGAGGTCCTTTCCTTCCCATCCAACGCCCGTGTGATCAGGACCAGGTATTCTCTTTCACCCGATCACGAGAGATATCTGCGCAGCCTCCTGTCTGAAACTGACTGGAGGGGCGGTTGGTTCGATGTAATGCACGGTAACCTGCACACTAACCTGAATAACGGCGCCGTCGGCTTCTTTGCCGCCTCCTCCGTAGTACGCGACACTGCCTATTTTGACTAGTCTGTCATCCTTCGCTTCCCGCCTACGCTCTTCGAGCTTCGGCAGGCAGAGCGTTCAGGATGACAAAAATGCAAAAAATCACCCTCCCCCATAAGGGTAATCTCCAACTTCCGTGTGATGCTTATGAAAGAAGATCAAAAATGAATAAACAAATAACCATTAAAAACACGGAAATCATGAAAAACAAAGTATTCTTATTTATCAGTTTAGCAGTAGCTATAGCCGTATTCTTTACAGGATGTGAAGAATTTGAAGGACCCGGACAGGCAGAAGATTCAATCCTTCCGGAAGAATTCAGCATTGATATCCCCGGGGCAATCAGCTTCGAAGCTCCCGCTAATACAGGCACTAAATCCGTTGAGCCCATTAACGGGAATTTAATCTACCTGCATCTTGCTCATTTCATCCGGATAGGTGAAGCAGGAGGAGAAATAGTGGAAGACATAATCAAAGGCATTGCCAGGTTTGGCATTAATAAACCTATGTCATTAAGCTATACAAGTGATGATGACGGCAGGGTAAAGAACCTGGCGGTAATGGAAAATCCTTATTTCGAAGGCGAGACATGGGAGTTCCAGTTGAATATTACCGATGCGGAATCCGAAGCCAATGAAGACGGAGGCTTTGCAATGCAAATATTCTGGAACCGCAGACCAATAAGTGGGGTAGCCATCCTAAAACCTTACAATATCGATCGTTCAAATGAGGAAAATACGCAGGATGCTGTATTCCGTGTCGAATATAGCCGGGCAGGAGAAAAAGGTTATGATGCCCATATGCTGGTAGCAGCTTCAGGATTACCGGTAGCTGACCCCCTCGACAATATGTACTCAACCGATGCATTTAAAATGTTTGTGGGAAAATCAGGTGACAAAGTTGATGTATATGGTAATTCAAACCATCCCAATGCTAAATTTTTTAATGCCGATGTAGGCTTCAACTGGGCTTTTGTAGCCTGTGGTGATGCTGTTCTTAACATAGGTGCCGCTGAGGTTGGACTGCCCGGCAGTTATCTTGATGAACCTTCAAGGTCAGTTCTCCTGGAAGACTACTCCATTAAGAAGGTCTTTACTCAACAGATTTATGAAGTATGGCCTAACATCAGCCAGGAAAGTATAGATATTTATCTCTATAATACAGAAGCTCCCGGATTCTTTGATAATAACGGATTTATACAGGGAGGCACCTCACCCGGCGAAGATCATGATGCACTGGTTGAAAGATTACCTTTTTTGTCTCCTTATAATCCAAAAGAAATAGCGGAACTGGATATCAGCTTCATGAATTGATCTGTCATACTGAGTGCTTTCCCGCCGGAGCCCCGGGAAATCGGGGCGAAGGTGCCCGGCGAAGTATCTTCTCAATTAATCATAAAGAAATATCCTGCTGACACACTGATCATCGAAACATTATCAAAGGTATAATCCGCATCCAGTGATCTGTTGATATTGTAAATATATGCCACTTCGATATCCAGGTCTCCGATTGAAATTTCAAGGGGGATGCTTAGTTGTGTGTTCATCAGACCAAACTGGTCTTCGTAAATAAATTCACTCCCTCCCGGCGACTGCATGCCGCCGTCCAGGAAGCTGTATCTTTCATATTCCACTGTTTCCGAACTTAAATAAAAAGATACTTCAGGTAAAATCCTGATCTTTGCTTTTTTCCCTATCGAAAATAATTTGAAATTGCCGAACAAGTCTGCTGATGCCTGGGAACCGTACTCCTGGCCCATAAACAATAAATAGTCAAACCTCGTTCCTGCCGAACCTGCCTTCAATGTTATACCTGCATTGGCCGCACCGGTATAAACAGGCTCAAAATCACTGTCCTGAATATTATAAAAATACCTGTTGTATGATACCCTGAAACGTATTCCTTTGTTTTTCCCTAATCCCTTGCTGTAGCCTGCCGATACAACAGTAGACCTGTAGGATGGATCCATCTGGCTGTACCATGCACCCGAAACTCCCAGGTTCAAACCTATGGAATTAAGGTAGAATAACTGCCCGGTCATATTATACTGGTCAGTACCTATTTCACGCCCTGCATAAGTGGTCCTGCTGTCGTATCCTAGCCTTCCGTATATGAAATTATGGTTCCTGTTTATCTCCGCAAGCATAAGCACGATATCATCGTCGGTACTGAAGAACATTGAATCCAGTATTGCATCTATGTTATCCTCCTGTGCCGACAGGGAAAAACTGCCCGGTAATAATGTAAGCACCAGTGACAGTCTGAATAGTATTTTCCTTAATTTTATTTTCACTTCAATTGTTTTATTAAAAACCCGGGGCCACCATGACCCCGGGAATCATGGATTGTTTTTCAGAATTAGAATATGTTACCTTTCCCTTTCCTTTTTCCGTTTTCGCCTTCCGATATATCGGTTTGAACGCGCTTACGATGCTCGTTCCTGTGCTGCTGCATCATTTCATTGCGCATTTCCCTGTTCTGTTCCCTGATACGCTCAAGGCTGGATTCCAGGATTGCTAGTTGATCTTCTGTAAGGGTTTCCTTAAGAGCCTCCATCCTTTCTTTCATGCTGAGTTCTGTGTCTTCGAGAATTGCAAGTTGCTCTTCTGTTAGAGTCTCTTTGAACTCATCCCTGAGCATTTTGGTATTCTGCCTCATCTCCTGGGCCATAGCCTGCTGCTGTTCATTAACCCTGTCCCTGTTTTGTTCTTTGGCTGCAACTGCTACCTGGTTTTTATTTTGTTCTTGAGCCGTAACAGCAACCTGGTTCCTGTTTTGCTCTTTGGCTTCTGTTGCTTCTTCAGTTTGTGCCAGTACTGTGCCGCCTGCAAAGATTATTACTGCTGCGATTGCGAATAATGTTTTAAAATAAGTTTTCATGGTATTTCGTTTTTGTTAATATTAATGGCAATAACTTTCTCTTTTTTGCCTTTCTTCAATCATATACCGAATTAGAAAAGTCTTACCCTACCTATGAGCAGTATTTTTTTGAAAATTTTTATCAGCCAGTAGGAGCGCCATATACTGGCCTTACTTTTAGAAGGAAAGATTCAGAAACAATGTCAGGGTTCGGGGGACAGCTTCAGCGTGCAGGTCAATAGTCTCCGTTTCGTCAGTGGGGATCCGGACGAAATTGGAATATTTAATATTCTCTGTATTGAATACGTTAAGGAGGGATAATCCGGCATCAAGATTATATTTATTACGTGAAAACTTAAAGACAAGGGCCATGTCCAGTCGGTTATAGTCATAATCATCAGACTGCACTGCATCAATTGTTCCAGGATAAGGAAAACCCGAACCATAAACATAATTGGCTGAGATATAAGCCGGTTTCAGGTTCAGTATACCTGCGATCTTAACCTCGTGCCTCTGGTCGTGCAGTGCCCTCCTGTATTCATCATCTGTGAAATACGGGAAATATTCCTCTGTTTTGCTCAATGAATATGACACCCAGGCAGAATGCCCGTTATAATCTTTTTTCAAAAAAAGGTCAATTCCCTTCGATCTCGAGTCGCCCTCGTATATTGTCCTTTCCGTGAGTGTCTCAACATACCTTGTTATTCCATCTGTTTTTTTATAATATGCCTCCAGGCTGGCCAGCCAGTTATTATTTGACCATGATATTCCCGAAACATAATGTTGTCCGCTTAAAACAGGAATATCCTTGTTGTCACACACCACCCACAGGTAATTATAATTACCGTTCTCATCAATGACAGAGCTCCTGGTAATAAACTGATTGTATATACCCCATGCGGAGTTTATTTTCATTCTGTCATTGATGCGCAGGCTTGCCGAGATTCTTGGTTGGAGGTATAGTTTTTCCAGTCCGGCCGGATAATCAAACCGCAGGCCTGTCTTAAATGTCAGACCCTTACGGAGGGTAATAATGCTATTGAAATAAGCATTCGGTATCAGTATATGCTTATCCATATCTATATATTCTATACTGAAAGTATCTTCCCTGTGCCTGATATGGTCTTTTATAATGCCTGTACCAAACTCTATCTTATGATTTTTTGACTGCCGTAAAATATTATCAACCGACCCGGTAAATTCTGTAATATCTGAATCGATATTCCTGTTCATATTATAGATGATCCTGTCATTTTGACCTCTTATAAGCTGTCTTATTTCACTAGACTGGTTATTAAGGTATGAATATGTTAATGAAATATTGGAGATTCCACCTCCCTTCCATTTTTTGCCATAAAACAATGAAGTCCCCTGCTGGAGGTTACTTTCATCAACCTCGTTGAATAAATACTGGTTTAGCTGATCTTCTTCAACAGAATAAGAAAAATTATCTGCTCCTGTATAAAGGCTTATAAAGTAGTTATCGCCATTATCGCCTGTCCCCGAAACCTTAAAGTTAAGATCTCTGAACAAATAGTCAGGGTAAACATTTACATCCACATTACTTCCTGATCGGGGATTTCTCGATCTTGTACTGAATATACTCAGGTTTGTGGAATTGTAGAGGTCATAATAAGTATGCCTGAAACCAACAACCACGGATGCTTTACGGAACAGGGGAACACTCGCCACGCCGTTAACTGTCATATTATTAATACTCAGCCTCAGGTCCGGATCATTTTTGTTGCCATCTATACCTGTTATATCGACTATTCCACCCACCCTTTCACCATACTCCGGGCCAAACCCGCCTTTCATTACTTTTATGTCTTTCGCAATATACGGATTCACCGAACTGATATTGTCATTATAATTCCTCAGCCCGAATATGGTAAAGCCGTCAAATCGTACCTGGCTGTGTCCCTCATAGCTTCCCCAGATAATCATATCATTTGATTGTTCACCTGCAGCCAGTATACCCGGTTGCAGGCGCAATAGGTTGAATACTGAATTATCACCATTGCCTGGCAGGTACGAGCTTATCTGGTGATTAAGCCTGAGAACGCCCGGGCTTGCCCCTGTCTGTATCGATTTTTCTACCTGGTATTGTTTTACTACTATCTCTGCAATTTCGATATTCGATGGTTCAAGCTTTATAATTTTGTTTCTGCCCCAGGTCAATGTTGTATCAAGAATGTAATAACCCAGGTAAGATATTTTCATATCAAACGTACTGTCACTTAGCGAGGAATACGAAAAGTTACCCTTAAAATCCGTAAAAAGCCATTTACCGTTTATTGAGACATGTGAATAAGGAAGGGCCTCGGACGTATTTTTGTCAACCACCCTTCCTGTGAGTATATATTTGCGCTTTGTCTCCTCCTCCTGTTCTTTTTGAACAGGATATATAAGGTAGGTATCTCCTGTTTTTTCAAAATCAAAACCGGTGTCTTTGAGAAGGGAAGAGAACAACTCTTCAAATGAATTGAAGGTAGTGTCAATGCTTACCATATATTTTGACAGCCCCCTGTCATCAAACGACAGTTCAATACCGTAAATGTCCCTTACCCATGTAAGAGCATTATTAAGCGGTTCATTCTCAAATTCCACTTTTATTTTCTGCCCATACAACGGGATAAAGGTAAAACTGATTATAAGAAATATCAGTATCGTTTTTATTACTCCCTTAGTCTGCATCAACGATTACCCGGTATGTGTTTTCATCTTCAATTACAAAATCAATACCAAATGCCTTGCATACAAGCTGCATAACTTCTTTTACCGACTGATCTTTACTAAAGTTACCGGTGTAGATTAAATCCAGGTTTTCTGTCCCCTTTATGGTCACTCCATATTGCCTGGATATTTCATCAAAGACCCTCATAACGGACATTGAGGTAAACCTGAAATATCCGCTTCTCCAATCCTGCCTGGCCGGACCGGTTGTTTCTTCACTCACCGTAAGGCTGCCCTCTTCCTCCAGGGTAGCTTTCTGGTTTGTCTCCAGTATTACCTGCCTGCCCGAATCCACAGATTCCACCTTTATCTTACCTGAATAACAACTAACCTCATATTCACCTTTACGTGAATAAATATTAAAAGTGGTGCCCAGCACTGTTGTTGTACCCGGATCGGATATTACGATGAATTCATTTCCTCTGCTTACTTCAAAATATGCTTCACCCTCCATTTGTATTTCCCTCTTAAATGTCCACCAAAGAGGTTTGTATTTTATCGTTGTTTCCGCGTTCAACGTTACTGCCGATCCTTTCGGTAGTTCAAGGTTCACTGTTTCTTCGGCCTTACTGCTCACTGTCCTGGTATAAAATCTCATAAATGAGCTTATCCCAATTAAAATTAGAAGAACCGCTGCAGCACTCAGCCTTAAAACATATGAACTTAACGAAATTTTCCTGGCTGCCGGCTTCGTATGAATACTGTTCTCCAAGTCTTTCCACACTTCATCTTTAGTCCTCTTCCAGGGTATCGAGGATTGTGGCAACCTTTCCAGTAAGTCAGGTTTCCTGACCTCGTTGTTATCCTTATTTATTTTGCCTTTTTTCATCGTTCATATTCTAAGGCTTCACGCAAATACGATAAAGCTTTATTCATTCTTTTTTCAACTGCTTTAACGCTAATATTTAGCCTCTCTGCTATTTCACTGTATTTTAATTCTTCATTTCTGCTCATCAGGAACACTATTCTCTGATTTTCCGGCAGTGCAGCCAGGGCTTTTTCATACCTCGCTGTCAGCTCCTTTAATTGGACCTGTTCTTCAGGGGAATCCTCAGGATAATCCAATTCAATTGAGTGCATATACCTTTGTTCAAGTTCCTTTCTCCGGTACTTGCTGATAAACAGGTCCCCTGAGATCTTATATAAAAGGCTTTTTATTCTACCCCCCCGGATTTCAAATTGTTTTTCCCACACCTGCATAAAAACTTCCTGGGCTATATCGGTAGCCGTTTCAGTGTCGCCACAGCGGTAATAAATATATGCCCTGATGGAGTCAAAATACTTATCAAACAAGCCTTTGAATTCTTCCTGTGTCAAGCTGTCAATTAACTTTTAGATCGTTTGAAATTAAGTGCACCGGAGTATTGTTTTCCTCAAAACTAATAAAACATTGATAACTCATTATACCCATGTGCTGATTTTTATTTCAAGTACTCAATCTATAATGATACCGAAAATAATGAACTTTACCCTACCATTCTTTTATAAAATAATGCGTCTGGAAAGAGGCTATGACCCGGACTCCGTCAGAAGTCTTTCATTTTTTCCTATCTTTATTATCATCATCAACTAAAAGAACTAAAACTCAGGTAAAATGAAAAAATTATCATTACTGCTGATAATCCCCCTCCTTCTTTTTTCATGCAGTGAAACAGAAAAATCAAAAACCAGTTTTTCGATCACCGCAAGCGACTCCCTCCTGGAGGAACCTGAAGACGGGCGATTGCTCTTATTTATCTCACAGGAAGCCGAACCGGAGCCCAGGTTCCAGAGCGGGGGCGGATATAATGCCCAGCAGGTCTTTGGCATTGATGTCGAGCAATGGTCAGGTGATCCACGTATTATAGGCAGCGACGTTTTCGGTTATCCCGTGGCTGACCTTAAAGACTTTCCAGCCGGTGAATATTATGTCCAGGCCTTACTGCATAAATATGAGACTTTCAACCTGTCAACCGGCCACATCGTTAAACTGCCTATGAACCGCGGTGCGGGCCAGAATCTCAGGCGTGCCCCCGGTAACCTCTTCAGTAAGCCAATGAAAATAAACCTCGACTCTTCGCGCAATAAAACCATTGAAATTGAGCTTACCGAAATAAATCCTCCTATTGAGCCGCCTGAAGACACGAAATATATAAAGCATATCAGGATGAAAAGTGAACGCTTATCAGAGTTCTGGGGAAGACCCATTTACCTGGGAGCCCACGTACTCCTGCCGGAAGGTTTTGATGAGCATCCTGAAGCACGATACCCCCTGTGCATTTTTCACGGACACTACCCCCGTGATTTTGGAGGCTTTCGTACCGAACCGCCAGATGAAGATATCGAACCTGATTACAGTGCACGTTTCGATGTCAATGGCTACAACAAAATACAGCAAGAGGCAGCATACGATTTTTACAAAACATGGATATCAGATGACTTCCCGCGCATGGTTATCGTGGAAATACAACACTCAAACCCCTATTATGATGATTCATACGCTGTTAACTCGGCAAGCATCGGTCCTTATGGCGATGCTATCACTTATGAACTGATCCCTTATATTGAAGAAAAATTCA
>JAYEGY010000055.1:0-17242 GCA_034659275.1 Bacteroidota bacterium
AGGTTGAGTAAGGTTGAGTAAGGTTGAGTAAGGTTGAGTAAGGTTGAGTAAGGTTGAGTAGGGTTGAGTGGGGTTGAGTGGGGTTGAGTGGGGATCTATTTTCTGAAGAAGAGGTTTGGGATACGGGTTTCTTCCGGATTCAGAGGGTCAATGATAATACCTATTCTATAGCTCACAAAGAGGGTAAGGAATAAAGCGCGGTTGTCATCGGTGGCCATAATAGGCAATTTGTTTGTATAAGCTTCAAAAGCGGTGCCCAGCTCCAAGGAGTGGATCACTTTATCTTCTTTACTGTACTCAAAATTAAAACCACCTTTTATAAGAAGCCCCGGGTAGACTTTTATTTCGTTCATTCCCTTGAAGAAAGAAGCCTTATTATAAATATATGTTATGTTGGTTATGTCTTCTGTGAACTTTTCCTGTTTTATCTGGAAAGTACTTGCAGGTGTATAGTGCAGTATATTGTAATAAATAGGTTTTGCCAATGCCAGTGAAGGCCCCCCGGAATAGAAATACCTGATGGCCACGCCCCCCAGGTCCATTTTCTTGAATATTTCATGCTGGTGTCCTATAGAGCCCCTGATGGAATACATTTCGTTCTTTTTCCCGAACACAAAACTGCCGCCGGCCTGTACCCAGGGATTTGACAGTTTTATTTCTTTGGGGTGTTTTATTAGATTCAGATCAATATCAATAATCCTTTTATTCAGGAAGTCGAGACGTTTTCCTTCACGATAGCTTATTCCGAGCCCTTTGGAATTGAGGGTAAGACCGAAAGTACGTTCATTTCTGTAAAATACCTTATCCTGCTCATCAATATCGCCCTGGGCAAATAAATGTTGAGAAACGGCTACTATAAATAATATAGTCAGCAGTTTTTTCATGCTTTATTGTATTTTGAATGAAAAAAACGAACCGGAGAATCAACCGGTCTTAACCAATGTGCTCTGTGTCGGTACCTGCCTTACTGTATGCCGGGCACACCTCATTATTACATGAGCTTATTGCCAGCGCCAGGATAAAAGCAACTGCTAAAATAACTGCTAATCTTTTCATCACTTCAATTTTACTCCCACAAATATATATTTTTATATTAAAATACAACTTTTTTAAACTACAAGCTTTATACCAAACGTATAAAAATAATAAATATTTTTTAAAAGAGAGATTTGAGTTTATTTATATCAGTCGGTCAGTGACAGGGGCTGTCTAAAAAGTTTGTTTTTTGTCATCATGAAAGGCAGTGAAGGATCTGAATATTTGATAATCACCTACCAGATCCTTCGCTACGCTCAGGATGACAGTTGTTAAACAGATAAAGTGTTTATTCTGTTCATTTAAATACAGGCAAAATTTCCGGTGTCCAGTCAATGCCCACGTTTTTCAGGTCGTTTTCAAGTTTAACCAGTTCGGTCTTATACAATTCTTCGAGCCTGTCATACTCATTTTCGAACTTTGCTAATGCAATTTCATACTGTTCTTTCTGAGCACCTGTGATATCATTTTCAGAACCTGAGGTTGCACTTACTGCGAAACGCATCCTGTTCATGATTGATGGTTCGGTGGCATCAAGCCTGACACCTTCTGTTCTGCGGCCGCTGATTTCAAGGATAATATCATCAAGTTTTTTATCAACATTCCTGGTGTATATCATCAGCTCGTTGGTATTAGCAGGAGTTCTCATCAATTCTGACCTCAGATTTTCCATCTCCTCTTTAAGATTACTTGTATAGGAGTATACTTCACTCATTGTGGTATAAAGGTCAGTTACTTTCTTTAGGAATTCAAACTTAGCCCTGTAATCAGGATCGCCAAGGGCACTATTATCAAGGGCGTTTATAATGAATTCCTTTTTTTCACCAAGGTCTGTATATTCTCCTTTTACATATTTTTCCATAGAAACATGATATTTCCCAGGAGGTACAGCTGGTCCGCGTCGATCCATATAACTCATATCCCATGTTACGGTACCAACGCCTTTACGCAGAGGTGTTTCTATTTTTCTCATTATTTCACCCTTATCGTCAGTGAATGTGAATATCAGCATTGCTCTTTCTTCTTGAGCCTCTGCCAGCAGTTCTTCATCAGCAGGGTATGTAATCTCCTTGCCCTGCTTCTCAGCTTCACGCTGAGCCTTCATCCTTTTCTGCCTGAGTGTTTCATATCCTTCCTTTACATGATACACGATTCTTGCCTCGGGCTCGGGATTTGGCACACTGAAGTATACTTCGCCCTGGTTGTAATGGTTGTTTGAGGGGTAATAGAGGAGGGCATCCTTAATATCGAAGATATGTGCTTCTTTATCCAGCACTTCATTATCAAGCTGCCTCAGGTAGGAATAATCATCCAGGATATACCATCCTCTTCCGAAGGTTGCCACGGCCAGGTCGTTTCCCCTTTCCTGTATATCGAGATCTTTTACCTGGATGGTTGGCAAGCCCCTTTCCAGTTTGAACCATTTACCACCTCTGTCGAGTGTTACCCATACTCCCCACTCTGTTCCGATAAACAGTATATCTGGATTTATGTGATCTTCCTGTATTACATATACTGTTCCATCGGGAAGGTTTGATGCTATTGAGGTCCATGTTTCACCCTTATCAGTACTCATTATTATATAAGGAGTAAAATCACTGGCATTTTTCCTGCCGTCGAAGCATGCATACACTGTATTTACATCATGCTGTGATGGTAAAACATAATTGACGAAAGTCATGTCCGGTACACCCGTGAAGCTGGAGTATTTGGTCCAGTTAGTCCCATCGTCATCTGTTCTCCAGATGAGTCCGTCATCTGTTCCGGCGTAAATCATACCCTTATTTATTGGAGATTCCGCAAGGGCAAAAATATTTCCGAAGGGTGAAGTGGACATGCTTTTTGCAATTGCCTCCGGAGGCCATATCTTACCCATCATTGGCAGGAGGTCTACATCAAGCTGCCTGGTAAGATCGGGGCTTATTTCCTTCCACAATTCTCCACGGTTAGTGCTTTTAAATACTTTGTTAGCTGCCACATACAGTGTTTTACTATCATGCGGACTGATAAAATAAGGTGTATTCCAGTTGAACCTGTATACTTCGTCCTCAACAGGCTGGGGTTTTATTGAAATAGTGTTTCCTGTCCGGTGGTCATACCTTCGCAGTCCACAATACTGTGATTCGGCGTAATGTATATCAGGATTATCAGGATCTGGTATTGACAGGTAACCATCACCGCCTATAGTATATGTAAAATCAGCATTAACCAGGTTTCTGCGGATGGTCCTGTTGGGTCCATACCATGAGCCGTTATCCTGGGTACCTCCATAGACATTATAAAAGGGAAGGGCATTATCTGTCCTGACGTGGTAATATTGCGTAACCGGAAAATTAGATTTAAATATCCAGTTTTCTCCCCTGTCCCAGCTCTCATAAATACCGCCGTCACATCCCATCAGGTAATAATTGGTATTATCAGGATTTATCCACAGTGCATGATTATCGACGTGTTTGTTTTTTTCTCCCAGTCGTTCCCATGTTCTGCCCCCGTCATTGCTTACCATATTTCTGACATCCATTGAGATTATGCGATCGGGGTCCAGGGGATCGGCGTATATTTCAACATAATACTGTGGGCTGCGTGCTATTTCATCACTCATTTTTGTCCAGCTTTCTCCCATATCATTGGAGCGATAAAAGCCTCCCGTATTACCGGGTAATTCAATCATGGCATAAACAATATCCGGGTTTGGAGGTGATATTGCCAGGCCTATTCTTCCCACATCGCCTGAAGGCAGGCCACGGGTCAGTTTGTACCATGTCTTGCCTGCATCAACTGATTTATATATAGCTGAATTGGGGCCACCATCGATTTTAGAATATACCCTGCGTTCTCTCTGGTGCGCTGCGGCATATAATATATCAGGGTTCCTGGGATCCATTTCCATATCTGTAACACCGGTATATTCACCGATATAGAGAACCTGCTCCCATGTTTTGCCGCCATCGGTTGTCTTATATAAACCACGGTCTCCGCCGGGTCCCCATACCGGTCCCTGTGCTGTTACATACACGACATCAGTGTTCCTGGGATCGATCATAATCTTACCAATGTGCTCAGATTCATTCAAGCCCATATTTGTGAAGGACTTGCCAGCATCCGTTGTTTTATATATTCCGTCACCATAGGCAAGGTTCCTCTGTGAGTTATTTTCGCCTGTACCAATCCATACCACATTGGGGTTGACCGGGTCAATTGCCAGTGCCCCAATGCTGAAAACCGATTGCTTATCAAAGATAGGCGTGAACGTCGTTCCCTTGTTTTCTGTCTTCCAGAGATTTCCGGATGCAACGCCAACATAATATTCCGAGGGATCTTCGGGGTTTACTGCAAAATCGGCAATACGGCCCGAATATGATGCAGGTCCTATTAACCTGAATTCGAGAGCACTCAGCATCGATGAATTGATTGTTAACTCATCAGATGCAGGTTCTGCATTTCGTTTTCTCCTTTGAGCCTGTGCCGGATTGATCATTCCTGTAAACATGATTATTAAGGATAAGATCAAAACCGGTGAAGTGATTTTTTTCAATTTCATATCTATAGTATTTGAGTTGATTATTTTTCCAATGTAAATCTACATAATAATTTTTTTCCGGCTTGTTGAATAATAATTGTTAAACAACAGTTTTGAAATATTCTGTAAATAAAAGCCTTTAAAACAGAACATAAAAGGTATAAAAATTGTATTACAAAAAGAAATCAATAGGATTAATGATGAAGGCTTTATATACTTTTGGACTAATATTAATAATTGCATCTATGACAAACAAAGTAAGTGGACAGGAAGAGAAGAGGTATAATTTCCTGAATGAATTTGAAACATATGTTATTGAAAATAAAGGCACTGAAAGGGCATGGACCGGAAAGTACACTGATCTTAAGGAGGACGGTACCTTTATATGCAAGAAATGTGGCCAGGCTCTATTCAGGTCAGATGACAAATTTGATTCACGTTGTGGATGGCCCAGTTTCGATGACGAGATCCCCGGTGCAGTAAAACGTATTCCTGATGCAGATGGCATGCGTACCGAGATAGTATGTTCTAATTGTGGAGCCCATCTCGGGCATGTATTCGAGGGAGAGGGGTTTACAGATAAGAACCTCAGGCATTGTGTTAATTCAGTATCGCTTGATTTTGTTACCGACGATCTTGAAAAAGGAAGATATGAGACGGCCATACTGGCTGGAGGCTGTTTCTGGGGTGTTGAGTACTACCTCCAGAAGATGGATGGAGTAAAATCAGTGGTTTCAGGTTATACAGGGGGACATGTAAAGAATCCCTCTTACAGGGAAGTATGTACAGGGCGAACGGGCCATGCTGAAGCGGTGAAGGTAATTTATGATCCTGGTAAGGTTTCCTACGAGGATGTGGTAAGAACATTTCTGGAAATACATGACCCCACCCAGGTTAACCGCCAGGGCCCGGATATCGGTGAACAGTACAGGTCAGGAATATTTTATATGAATGACTATCAGCGGGAGATAGCCGGCAAACTGCTTAATATACTCAGGGATAAAGGATATGATATAGCCACTGAGCTGACTGAAGCCGGTGAATTTTATGAGGCTGAGAAATACCACCAGGACTACTACTTTGAAAAAGGCGCAACGCCATACTGTCACGGGTATGTGAAGAGGTTTTGAAGAGGCGAGATGCGAGATGCGAGATGCGAGATGCGATATGCGAGACGGAGTGAAACGGAGTCCCTGACCGACTGGAGGGAGCGTCAGGGAGGCGAAATGTGAACTCGATGCGAAAATGATGAGAATAAGATGTATGATAGAAGACGGGGATTACTCGTTTAGGAATCCTTGTTTTCTGAGGACATCGAGGAGGAGTTTTGAGAATGTTTCGTTATCTTCTTTCTTGTATCTTACATCTGTAAAAACTTGTGCCAGTGTTTCTTTATTATTTTCTTCAATGAATTGTCTGGAATCGTCACGTGCTTCCTTTTCGGCAAATATCCTGTCAATATCCTCTTTGGTGTAATCAGTATATTTCTCTTTATGCATTACAGCGTCCAGCGGGAGCCTGTCGATCTGTTCCGGATCTTCGGCAGGCCAGCCCAGTGTAATTGTCGTTACCGGGACAACCCCGCGGGGTAGTTCAAGGATATCAATTATTTGTTCCGCCATATAGGTTGTTGTGCCCAGGTAGCATATACCCAAACCTTTTGCTTCAGCTGCCACGCACAGGGTCTGTGCTACAATAATGGCATCTATAGCTGCTGTCATGAATGAAAGAAAATTATCATAACCAGGATCGGCTTTACGTTGACGGCACCATTTATTAAAGCGGTTAAAGTCGGCACAGAATGTCAAGACAACCGGTGCTTCTTCCACCATCGGCTGGTTAAAATGGCATGGAGCCAGTTTTTTCTTCATTTCCGTGTTTCGTGTTTCCACAATGCTATAGACCTGCATATTACCCGTAGTTGATGCCCTGCAGGCTGCATTAAGCAATTCATTTAATAAGTCCTGGCTTACATCGTCTCCAGTATATTTTCTTATTGTTCTGCGATTGGTTAGAATATTCAACATGTTATATCTCGATTTTACAATTATTCAAATTCAACACCCAGTTCATCGGCTACTGCCTTAAGCTCATCGCGTACGGCAGGAACAAGTTTTATTCCTTCTTCAGATATTCTTTCTTCTGCCTCTCTTTCAGGGTCGCCGGGTATTATTATTTTTTCCTGTCCTTCAGCTGCCCGGCCGTTCCGGAATGTTCTTATCCATTCATCCATTCTGTCTTTGAATTCACCTGCCGGCATAAATGCATCAATTCTCATTGCTCCGAAGAAATGACCTGTTCCCTTGCCCACCTGTTTCTCTTTTTTTGGCAGGTATGCCACAGAGGCCGGTACAAAGGGACCGAAATTAGCACCGCTCACCACACCTGAAAGTATATCGACTATTGCACTCAGGCAATAGCCTTTATGGGATCCGTGCAAGCTGTCACTTCCAAGAGGCAGTATTGCACCTCCTCTTTTAAGGACAGACGGGTCATCACTGGGGTAGCCCTTATCATCCTGGACAAAGCCGGCCGGCAGCTTTTCCCCTTTTTTTTCTGCCAGAGAGATTTTTCCTCTTGCAATTGGTGTAGTAGCAAAATCTGCCACAAAATTGTTCTCCTTGTTAGCCGGAACGGCAAAAGCCACCGGATTGGTTCCGAGCAGTCTTTCAATTGAAAAAGTTGGGGCAACCGACGGGTTGGCATTGGTTACACAGAAACCAATCATATCATGTTCAAGGGCCATCATAGCATAATAGCCCGCTATTCCAAAATGATTTGAATTACGGGTGGCAACCCATCCTGAACTTGTATTACCTGCTTTCTCAATGGCTATCTCCATTGATCGTTTAGCGCCTATCATCCCAAAGGCATTATCGGCATCGACAACAGCTGTACCCGGTGTCTCATGTACAATACTTATATGAGGTGAAGTATTTATTTTCCCTTCTTTCCAGAGTAAGTGGTAGTCTTTGATCCTCAGCACTCCATGTGAGGATATATTTCTCAGTTCGGCCTTGAGCAATATATCAGCTATGGTGTCTGCATCATTCTCACTGCAGCCCATCTTCGTGAAGATATTGCTTATTAAACCTGCGAGATACGAGTGGCTATACATGCTTATATTTAATAATATATATTTTATAATCTCAGCCTCTGTGCACTATGGTAGATGATGCCTGGGCTGCAGGCATAACAAGAACATCATCAATGTTAACATGTTCCGGCAGGCTAATGCAATAATATATTACATCGGCTATGTCATCTCCTGAGAGCGGCTTGATGCCTTTATATGGTACTTCTGCTTTTTCTTTATCGCCCTTAAACCGCACATCAGAAAATTCTGTCTTTACCAGTCCCGGTGCGACATTACTCACCTTGATACCATGGTTAACAAAATCGATGCGCATTGACCTTGAAAGGGCATCAACGGCATGTTTGGTGGCACAATAGACGTTACCGTTTTCGTATACTTCCTTGCCTGCTATACTTGCTATATTGATAATATGTCCTTTTCTTCTTTCCACCATTCCCGGGCTAACAACACGCGTAACATATAAGAGGCCTTTTATATTGGTATCTATCATCCTTTCCCAATCGTCAATCACACCATCGTCCACGTGGCTGAGGCCTGCTGCCAGGCCCGCATTGTTTACCAGGACATCAATATTTTTCCAATCGTCGTCAAGGTTTCCCAGGTTATTAGTCACCTCACTCAGTGATCTTACATCAAAATCGAGTGCCAGTATTCTGATATTGTCATTTCTGGCAAGAAGCTCTTCACCCAGCTTATCAAGCCTATCTTTTCTTCTCCCTGTAATAATGAGATCGAAGTTCTTTTCTGCCAATTTTCTTGCTGTGGCAAGGCCTATGCCGGATGTTGCACCGGTTATCAAAGCTATTTTGTTCATAGTTATAACTTATTGAATACGATTAGACAAAATTAATCATCTTTGGCAGCAAATAAAATGTAATAATAGTTAAACCGTGGATTAAATAATTACTAAATAGTATTTACAGTGCTTTTATATTAAATTATATATTTGCAGTTCTTAAATATTGACAGATGCGCAAGAAAGAGGAAGTGAGAAGAATGTTCGACAGCATTGCCTGGAGGTATGATTTCCTGAATCATTTGCTTTCCTTCGGTACTGATCTTCTCTGGAGAAGAAAAGCAATAGATGAAATTGAAAAAAGGATTAAGCCCGGGCGTGTTCTGGACCTTGCCACAGGTACCTGCGATCTTGCAATTGAATCGCTGCGCATGAATCCGGAAGTTGTTACAGCTATTGATATATCCCAGAGGATGCTGGAAGAGGGGAGGAAAAAAATATACCGCAAGAAACTGAGCGAGAAGATTGAACTTCGTATCGCTGATTCTGAAAAGCTGCCTTTTGATAACTCTTCCTATGATGTGGTAATGGTATCTTTTGGCATTCGTAATTTTGAGGACCCTGAGGCCGGCCTGGCGGAGATGTATAGGGTACTTTGCAGGGGGGGAGTGATTATGATACTGGAGTTTTCACGGCCCTCCGGCTTTCCTTTCAAGTATATTTATAATTTTTATTTCCATAAGATTTTACCGTTTTTCGGAGCATTGTTTTCAAAAAACAAGGGGGCGTATAATTACCTGCCAAATTCTGTTTCCTCTTTTGCCGAGGGGGATGATTTCCTGGAATTAATGGATATGACAGGATTCAGGGATTTGAAGCTCAGGAGATTGACGGGCGGAGTTGCCACGATATATACAGGATACAGATAATGCAATATAATGTAGCTATATCAGTTTAATATATTAAGAAAGTTATTAATAGTTTGAAACAGTCTTCCAGGTCATATAGTGTTATTATTCTGCTTGTTTTGGTTTTTGCATGCAGCACTGCCACTGCCCAGACAAAGAAACCTCTGAACAGATCCTGGTATGATGAAAAACCCGTTCATTTTGGTTTCAGTATCGGTTTTAATACCATGGATTTCAGGCTTACACCCAACCAGGACTATTTATCGGTTGATTCCCTGTACCCTGAAGTGGCCTTTCTCAGTCCGGGCATAAACATACAAATAGTAATTGATTACCATCCGGCAGAGTACTGGGATATACGTTTTCTTCCCGGCGTTTCTTTCGGGCAGAGAAGGCTCAACTATTATAAGTCGACGGTGGTTTATGATGATAAACAGGCTGTGGAGTCATCATTCCTGGAATTTCCCCTGCTTCTTAAGTATAAGGGCTCAAGATTAAATAATGTAAGACCTTACCTTATCGGGGGCTTGAATTTCAGGCACGACCTTGCAGGCAGGAAGGGTTATGACGATGATAAGGAGGTGTATCTACGTTTAAGAAGATCTGACCTGTATTATGAATTAGGTGCCGGTATGGATTTTTATCTTCCTTATTTCAAGCTGGCAGTTGAGATTAAAATGTCAAACGGATTAAGGGATGTGCTTGTGAGGGAGCCTGCACCCGGTTACCCTCAATATGTCCATGCCATTGACAGACTTAAATCCCAGTTATGGATACTGGCTTTTCATTTTGAGTAGACTTTCATCTTTTTCACCTGCTATCTCTGCGGAATTCATTGCATATTATAGCTGCTGATATGGCAACATTCAGGGATTCGATACCCGGCAGGACTTCTTTAAATGGCGGAATAATGATCTTATGGCTAACGTGACGCATTAGTTCACCGGATATTCCTTTTGATTCATTTCCGAAAAGCAATAAACCATAGTTTTTTTTCTCAATGTCCTGTACCGGCTCACCATCAAGCGATGCAGCATAAACGGGAGTTCCTGCTTTCACCAGGTCGGGTATAAGAACCGCCAGGTCGGTATAACTGACCTTAACATGTAAAAGAGCACCCATAGATGCCTGTATCGTCTTCGGATTATATACGTCAACAGTTCCCTTACTGCATAAAATATTATCAATGCCAAACCAGGCAGCAATTCTTATTATGGTGCCGAGGTTACCAGGGTCCTGTATATTATCGAGTGCAATGCTCAGGCTTCCGGTAATAGATTTTTTTTCAGGGGTGTGCTTTTCTATATCGACCAGGGCAAGAGTGTTCTGTGGGGTCTTTAGCTGACTGACTTTAGCCAGTTCCCGTTCATTCACCGTAATTATTTCATTAACTGAAGATAATAGTTCTTTATCCGTCTTTTTTATCCATTCATCCATAGCCAGCAACAATTTTACCGGCTTTCCGCTTTCAAGGAATTCGCGCACCAGTTTATCCCCTTCTATTACAAACAGTTTGTTCCTGTCGCGATATTTCTTCTGACATAATGAATTAATAAGTTTGATATTTGCAGAGCTGAGCATTATTTTACCAGTGTATTATTTGACAGAAAGTGAATATTAATTTGATATATTTGCTGTTAGTTAATACAAATGTTGAAATATTTTCCATCATATAAAAGACTGCCTTTAGCAAAACTGCTTAGTTTATTATCAGTAGCGTTGATATTATATTCCTGTAACCCGACCAAATATGTGCCTCCTGACAAAACCCTGCTAGATAAATCAGAAATAAAAATTGAAAACAGCAAGATAAAGAAATCTGATCTTGCACCTTATGTAAAACAGGAGCCAAATAAAAAAATATTTGGAGCCCGTTTTCACCTTGGATTATATAATCTCTCGAATATAGAAAAAACCGGATGGCCTCATAGCTGGCTGAGAAATATAGGTGAGGAACCGGTTATTTTCGATCCTTTTGCTGCCACCAAATCGTCAGAACAAATTGAAAACTACCTCTTTTCCAAGGGTTATTTCAATGCGGAGGTCTCAACAGATATCGCTTCACACAAACAGAGAACGGATGTTACCTACGAGGTCAAGGCAAATGATCCATACAGGATAAGGAAGCTTATATATGATATTAAGGATGAAAAGATCAGGAAACTGTTTTTTATGGACACCATCAATTGTCTTATTAAAAGCGGTGAGAAGTATGATGTAGACGTCTTGCAAAGTGAAAGGATCAGGCTGGAAAGGTTTATCAAAGACATGGGTTTCTACAGTTTCAGCCGTGATCATATATATTTTAAAGTTGACAGCACTGTTGGAAACCGGCAGGTTGATATTTTCTACGAGGTCAGGAAATTTCTCAGGTATAATGATGGAAACAGGATTATTGAAACGCCGCACCAGAGGTACAGGATAAATAATGTTTATATCTATACGGATTTTGATCCGAAGAGAGCTCTTGATGAGGGTGATGCTTATTTACAGAAGCAGGATACCACCTTTATGAATGATTACTACTTTTTGACTGATAGGGAAAAGCATTCAGTAAAACCGAATGTGGTAACACAATCACTCTATGTCAAACCAGGTGATCTTTTCCAGGTTACCAATATGGAAAGAAGCCAGGACCACCTTAATTCACTGCAGGCATTCAGGCTTGTAAGCATACGGTATAATGAACCCGATAACATCACGGGCTGGGAACGTGATGAGCTGCCTCTGAATTGCGTAATCAGGTTGACACCCGTAACATTGCAGGAATTCAGGGTTGAACTGGAAGGCACTAATTCGGCGGGTAATCTTGGTGGTGCGGTCAATTTTGTGTACCAGCATAATAATCTTTTCAGGGGAGCGGAACAACTTAATATTAAACTTAAGGGGGCCTATGAAACCCTCTCTAAACAGATAACAGGTTCAAGGAGCTTACAGGAATATGGTTTTGAGACCAGTCTTACCCTGCCAAGGTTCATGTTGCCGTTTCTTGAGAAAGAGGGTTTTATCAAAAGATATAATCCAAAGACGATTATCGCCGCAGCTTATAATTACCAGAAGATGCCTGTGTACACACGTACTGTAGCCAATGCTTCCTTCGGGTATAACTGGCGCGGCAACCGTTTTACAGAGCATTCGGTATATCCTCTTCAGCTCAACGTTGTTAATCTTCCTTTCATAGATCCTGATTTTGAGATGAATATAGACACTTCCTCATACCTGGCGTACAGTTATAAAGACGTTTTTCTTGTTGGGGGTAACTATATCTATGTATTCAATAACCAGAATATAAAGAAGTCAAAGGATTACTGGTTTATCAAGATGACAGGTGAGCTGGCAGGCAATCTTTTGTCACTGGGATACAAGGTTGCCGGGGCTGATACGGTGGAAGGGGGCAACTATGAAATCTTCGGACAGCCGTTTGCCCAGTATGCCAGGGCAGATATGGATATGAGGTATAACCGTACTCTTAATAAAGTTAGTTCAGTGGTATACAGGGGATTCATAGGTGTTGGTATTCCATATGGCAACTCAAAAGCGGTTCCTTTCGAAAAGCAATATTTTAGTGGAGGAGCAAACAGTATCAGGGCATGGCATGTGCGTTCCCTGGGTCCCGGTTCATATACTCCCGTTGATACGTCTTTCTATAATATGACAGCCGATATAAAGCTTGAATTCAATGCTGAATACAGGTTTAAACTGTTCTGGATCCTGGAGGGTGCTATGTTTCTTGATGTTGGTAATATATGGACTTTCTATGAAGATGAAGACCGGCCGGGAACACAATTTAAGTGGAACAAATTTTACAGGGACCTGGCCGTGGGTACCGGACTTGGCCTCAGGTTTGACCTGGATTTTGTAATTCTGAGGGCTGACCTTGGTATGAAACTGCGTGATCCTCAGTTGCCTGATACCCCAAGGTGGATACTCCAGAGGCGTAAGCTTAATTTCAGGAATGATTTTACATTGAATATCAGTATAGGGTATCCGTTCTAAATAGCAGGGAGCAGGGGGCAGGGGGCAGGGTATGGAGCGTAGAGCGTAAAGTGTAAAGCGTAAAGGGTAGAGAATGAGACTAAGGGACGAAGGGACGATGTGACTGAGAGACTGATGGGGTTTGAACGGCTTGAAAGTTTGAGTGAATTACAGCACTTGAGACTTATTTCTTCGCATCAATACGCATCTTTAGTGGAGTCTGCGAAAATCTGCGAAATCTGCTTTTATAACAACAAAATTGATTTGCATATAAAAACAATTCTAACCAATTTAGTCCGCTCTTTTAACCTGTAAAAATAAACATGTAATAAACCAACAACGATGGCAAATATCGATTTACCGATCAGGGACAGCTTTGGAAGCAAGCTCGGTGTAATAGCTGCAACCGCAGGATCAGCAGTAGGGCTGGGAAATATCTGGAGGTTTCCTTATGTGACAGGCGAAAATGGGGGAGGGGCTTTTCTCCTTATATACCTCTGTTTTGTTTTTGCAATAGGCTTTCCTGTAATGCTGGCCGAATTTACCATTGGTCGGAGGGCACAGCGCAATGCACTGGGATCATTCAAGAAACTGGCTCCTGGTAAGCCATGGTATTTAATAGGCTTGATGGGAATAGTGGCTGCCTTTATGATACTTGCCTTCTACAGCACTATTGCCGGTTGGACACTTGAATACCTGATCCAGGCATTTTCAAATGGATTTGCAGGAAAGAGCTCGGAGCAGCTGGCAAGGTCATTTGAGGTGTTTCAGAGTGGTTCCTTCAGGCCTATTGTATGGCAGCTGGTATTTATGTTTCTCACAGCATTTATTATTTACAAGGGGGTTAAGAATGGTATTGAAAAATATACAAAGATACTGATGCCACTTCTGGTTGTTTTAATCATAATCATATGCATAAGATCACTTACTCTTGAGGGGGCTAAAGAAGGGTTGGATTTTCTGTTCAGGCCTGATTTTTCAAAGATCAAGTTGAATGTAATACTCATAGCACTCGGGCAGGCAGCATTCTCGCTGAGCATCGGCATGGGAACACTTATTACCTATGGGTCATATATACAAAAAGATAATAATCTACCGGTTACAGCTTTCCAGGTTAGTTTAGCTGATACTACAATTGCAATCCTTGCCGGTGTGATGATCTTCCCTGCCGTGTTTGCCTTTGGGATAAACCCTGCTGAAGGTCCGGGACTGGTATTTATTGTATTGCCTAATATATTTGAGCAGATGGCAGGTGGTTATTTCTTTTCAATAATTTTCTTTACACTACTTTCAATAGCCGCACTCACTTCAACAGTATCAGTGCTCGAAGTGGTGGTTGCATATTTTTCCGAAGAACTGAATATGAGCAGGCGCAGGGCAACCGTAATTGCTGCCAGCGCGATAAGTATAGTTGGTATTTTTGCCACTTTATCCTTTGGGCCATTGAAAAATGCCCTGATCTTCGGAAAAACAGTATTTGACTGGTTCAACTATTTATCCGCAAATATACTGCTACCGCTGGGAGCTATCTTTATAGTCATTTTTGTTGGCTGGTATCTTGGAAAGAAAAAGGTGAGAGATGAATTATCAAATCAGGGGGAACTCAAGGGCAGATTTGTAAATACCTTTATGATAATTGTGAAATTTATAGCTCCCATTGCCATAACTATGGCATTTATGTACGGACTTGGCCTGCTAGGCCGAACATAATACCGGATGTTTTTATTCGACCCTCAACCACTGACCATAAGCGAACGTATCAACAAGGCGTTTGAGCCGGTGGTTAATTTCCTTGATAACGTTTTTTTCTGGGATCCTGTAGAAGCTGTGGGGATAGATATTGAAGCACAGGTTCCAATCGTTGTTCTTTGGCTCGTTTTCGGTGGCATCTTCTTTACTTTCAGGATGAAGTTTATTAACCTGAGGGCTTTCAAACATGCTTTTGCCTTGATAAGGGGTAAATTCGATAAACCGGGAACCTCCGGAGAAGTAAGTCATTTCCAGGCTCTAACCACGGCATTGTCAGCAACCGTAGGGCTGGGTAATATTACAGGAGTTGCTATAGCCATAGCGGTTGGTGGACCGGGAGCCACATTCTGGATGATGCTTGCAGGATTCTTCGGGATGTCACTGAAATTTACGGAATGTACACTTGGAATCAAATACAGGCACATTGACGAAAACGGAAAAGTATCCGGGGGGCCAATGTATTATCTTAACATGGCCCTCAAAAACAGGAACCTTGGAGCACTGGGTAAGATACTTGCATTATTCAGTGGCGTAATGATGGTACTTGCTTCTTTCGGCGGCAGTAACATGCTGCAATCGAACCAGTCATTTGCACAGTTTACAACTATCTTTCCCGCAATGGAATCACACGGCTTCTGGTTTGGTCTCATACTGTCCATGCTCATAGGAATTGTGGTTATAGGTGGTATAAGAAGCATAGCCCGGGTTACGGAAAAACTGGTACCCTTTATGTCGGTCCTTTACATAGGTACTGCTCTTGTCATTATTTTCATGAATTTCAGCAATATTGATGATGTATTCATCCTGATAGTGAAAAGTGCCTTTCAGCCTGTTGCTATTAAAGGAGGGATTATTGGTGTTATTATAACCGGCTTCCGGAGGGGGGCATTTTCGAATGAGGCAGGTGTTGGATCTGCAGCGGTAGCGCATGCTGCTGCCCGTACCGATGAACCTGTAAAAGAAGGGATAGTGGCTATGCTGGAACCTTTTATAGACACCATTATTATATGTACAATGACATCCCTTGTCATAATATTTACGGGCTTTCATGAATCAACGTCAAGCCTGGAGGGAACTGAACTTACTTCGGCAGCTTTTGAATCAGTATTTCCATGGTTCCCCTATTTACTTGTGCTTGCCATACTGTGCTTTGCATTCTCCACCATGATATCATGGTCATATTATGGTTTGAACGGCTTTAAGTTTCTTTTTGAGAAGCATATTTATCGCATCAGCGGGATGAAAAACCTGACAGCTTATATTTATTATTCAATATTTCTCTTTTTCACCATTGTAGGTGCTTCATCCACTCTCGATAATGTGATTGCTTTTTCTGACATGATGGTACTCACGCTGGCCTTTCCCAATATTACGGGACTGCTTATCCTTGCTCCCGAAGTAGCAGCTGATATGAAAGACTATATGAAGAGGTACAGGGAGGGACTTGTGAAGAGATACAAATAACAAGAAACCCAAGTTATAGGTTGGATAGGGGAATAATGGAATAATGGAATGATGGAATGATGGGTCTTCGTCTTTGAATAGCCGCGCTGCGATGGGCAGGGCTGGGTAGCTGGGTAAAAAGATAAAATGTTTTGAATAGCATGGCTCAGGGCTCAGGGCACAGAGCACAGAGCTCAGGGCAGGGGGCAAGGAGATAGTTTGAGTGTTTGAGTGTTTGAACGTTTGAGCGTTTGAATGGGGTTGAATAAAGTTGAATAAAGTTGAGAGTGAGTTGAAAAAGTTTATAATTAACTCATTATCAACTCATTCTTCTATGTTGAAAAACAAATTAAGTTACTATTATTTCTATTATGTTTTTGTTGAATTGTTAATAACATAACCCTAATTATTATGTTATCAATAATTCAACACTTTATTACTAATTTCTATGCATTCTTCTATAAGCAGTCACCAAAGTATTTGGAGCTGCAAGATCGCGTTTAACATAAGAAAGAGAGAGCCGCAGTCTCAACGACCAGCAGTCATCCATAAAAGGAAGCTGCAAAATGAGTTTAGCGGTCTCTCTCAGTAAGATTAACATATAAAATTAGTTTTTTAATAATGTTTTATCTATCAGCTTATTGATTTTAGTGTATAATATATCTGGTTTATTAGCTTTCTGGTTGTTCTGACAATGGCTTTATTAGGCTTCATGTTTTTTTTATAATTATTAAAAATCTGCAGGTAATAAGGATCATTACCTACTGCTATCCATGCTG
>JAYEGY010000056.1:0-17226 GCA_034659275.1 Bacteroidota bacterium
TTGTTTAATACCCTGAATATCTGTAATTTCAACAATATTAGCAAGAGAAAATCTGGCTATATTCAAACAAGTTATCAACATTAATTCATTGTATGACAATTAATTGCAAGTTTTCTTGCAGGCACTAATTAACTTCTCGCTGGCTTTATATCCACAGGGTTTTGGGATTGGACTCGGCTATGGTACTAATAAAATGCTATCTGGTGAAATAGCTTTTATAACAGCTGATATGTGGAATATAAAATTCATATTTGGCAGCCAAATACCAAACGGGACGGAAGGTGAATATTATGATACAATTAATTGGGATGAATTTTCAGAGGATCATATTAAAGAAGGTTCATATTGGTCAAGAATCGATCTTGGAATTGGGAAAACCTTTGGAAATTTTTATATCAATGGAATACTTGGATATGCCCCTAAGACACTTTATAGAAATTGTTTTGATGAATTTCATATACTTGGTGATAATGGTTATTACCATAAAACAGTAAAGGGGGGAGGTAAAATAAATATTGGTGCTGACTTAGGGGTATATATAGATAAATTTTACATAGGATTGGACGCATCAACAGTCGGTGGAATTAATGCCAAAATTGGATTCATTTTTTTATAAAATCAATAACCTTCCTATTAGCTTCATCAACCTGTTCCAGATCATAATCGATATATATATCTGTAACGCTGCCACCGGCATGGCCCAGGGCATACCTTATGGTGTCCCAGGATATACCAATACGGCTGGCAATGGTTGCCCATGAATGACGGGCATAGTATGTTGTTATCTTCTTGCTTATCTTACAATCCTCAAGCTGTGCAATGTCCTTAAGCCTTTTGTTTATTATACTTGTCGCATTGCGGTAATCATCATACTTGTCAAGGGTGTTCAGAAGGTACTTCTTCCCCCTGTGCCTTTCAATTATCTCCATTGCCTCGGGCTGGACCAGGACTGAATATTGCCTTTTGTCCTTACTGCGTATGTAGTATATCCTTCCTTCCTCTATCCCTTCCAGGTATATCATATCCTTCATGTTGATGCCGATAAGATAAAAAGACAGCATAAACATATCCCTTACCAGGCTGTCAGCTTGTCCTCAATCTTTACCGTCATTATCTTATTTATTTCACCGGCGGTAATATTCCTTTTTATGCGTGTGGACCTGGGTATCTGATACCTGCGGAAGGGGTACATATTAAGGTCTATCAGCCCTATGGAGATGGCCTAGTTGTAGACTGTGCGTATATTCCTCATGTGTATCCCTATGGTGCTTGCACTGAGCCCTTCAACCTTCATCTTCACCTCAAGCCTGCGGAGCCAATGAGCATCTATCCTGTCAAAGGTAAGGTAATGTGAACCGAAGTATTCCTGCAGTATTGCCCTGGTCCTTTCAAACAGGGCAGCATAGTTTACGTTACCCAGCTTTTTAAGCATAATTATCTTTTCATCCAGGAGAGAATAAATATCATACTTCTCGTTTTTATCCTTCAGGATCCTCATAAGGCTGTTTATGTCCATGCCTGATTTTCCCTCCCAGGTATTCCAACTTCCTTGCATATTGCCCTATTTGACCTGTCAGGCGAAGATTTATGACCTCTGCTTCCTGGTCGGTCATGTATTTCGCTTTCACCTTGCCGGCTGCTGCATCGAACTCCTCGGGCAGGATATAGTACTCTGTAGGAAGGTATCTTACTTTTCTATGATGGCCTACACGGATCTTGATGTTTGTTGTCCCATCCTGGCGAAGGATATTTTTGTGAATAACAGGTTTGAAAGTTGCCATTGCCTATAACCTAATTTAAGTGCAATTTTAGTGCAAATATATCAAATATGGCATTATTTCGAGGAAAAAGTAGGAATTTTTCAAGGGCAAAAACTGAAATATCTTTGTTACTGACATTTTCGCAAACCCTCATGTATAGGGCAAAAGAAAACCCCGGAGTTGCCTCCGGGGCCCAGTAGCGAGACCCGGGATTGAACCGGGGACCTCATGATTATGAATCATGCGCTCTAACCATCTGAGCTATCTCGCCGCGTTTTCCGGACAGGCAGCATGAGTGCCATATACCCGGCATTTGCGGGTGCAAATATAATACATCCTTTCAATATATCAATATGGTTTTTTATTTATATTATTTTTTCTATATTGCATAAGATCAATTTATATATGGGCATAAAAATACCCCGATGAAATCACAATATGAACTTGAATATACCCTCAACAGTTCCCCGAAAGTACTGTTTCCCAGATTGAGCACCGCAGAGGGACTTGCCGAATGGTTCGCAGATGATGTGCAGGTTGATGGAGATGAGTATATCTTTATATGGGATAATACAGAACAAAGGGCGAAAATTGTGCAGCTGAGGGAAAATAAAAATGTCCGTTTCAAATGGTCAGAAACAGCTGAAGATGAAGAAAGGTATTTTGAGTTTAAACTGAATATCGATGAACTCACAGGTGACGTAGCCCTCCTTATCACAGATTTTGCAGAGGAAGATGAGAAAGAAGATGCTATTTACCTGTGGAACACCCAGATAACAGAGCTTAAAAGAGCACTGGGCCTTTAAAACCGGTATTATACCATTCCATCCAAATTTCAGGCATGATTTATGAAGCAAATTGTTGTGTTTCTCCACATTCAGTGAGAGAAGGTTGAATTATAATTATATTTTGTAGATTTGAAGCCCTGTTGAAGCATTATGATAAAGAAATTAGACTGGCTGGTTTTTAAATCTTTTTTAGGGCCGCAAATACTTACTTTTTTCATTGTACTGTTTGTGTTTGTACTGCAATTCCTGTGGATGTACATCGATGATCTGGCAGGTAAGGGCCTTGAGCTGGATGTGCTTACAGAATTAATATTCAATTTCTCCCTTGTTTTTGTGCCCAATGCACTGCCACTGGCAATACTGCTGGCTGCCCTGATGACCTTTGGCAATATGGGTGAGAATTTTGAACTCACCGCAATAAAATCATCAGGTATATCACTCCAGAGGATAATGAGACCCCTGATAATCTTCATCGTTCTGCTTAGTATCGGTTCTTTTTTCTTCTCCAATAATGTAGTGCCATACGCCAACAGGAAAGCAAAAACCCTGATGTATGACATACAGATGAAAAGACCCGAGTTGAACATCCAGGCCGGCACTTTCTATAATGGCATCGACGGATTCAGTATTAAGATAGGTAAGAAAGACCCTGAAACCAATAAGCTCGAAAAGGTTCTTATTTATGATCACAGGGACACCCAGGGAAACAAGTCGCTGGTGATGGCAGACTCCGGCTACATGAATATGACACCCGATGAATCAGGGCTGATATTCACCCTTTATAACGGGCATGCCTACAATGATATAGAAGAAAAGAACAGGCCCGCTTCCCAGAAAAAATACCCTTTCCGGTCAGACCGCTTCAGGGAACAAACGATGATAATAGAACTGAGTGGATTCGACCTGGAACGGTCAGACCTTAACCTGTTCAAATCAAATCAGACAATGCAGAATATGGCCCAGCTGGAATATTTTGTTGATTCTCTGAGTGAAAGACTTGAGACACGACAGGAAAATTATGTCCGTGAATATACCACATCCAAAATCTACACAAGAAGGAATTACCACAGGCCTGACGGCAAAAAGGATACAAGCAAAACTGAAAAATTGGTATTTGACGCAGACAGCCTTTATAATTCCCTGGAGCCAATACAAAAACAGATGATAATAAGCCATTCACTGAACCAGGCCAGGTCAGGCTTGCAGTTTCTCGAAGAAAAAAGCAATATAAGCTATGGAGAGTTTAAACACATCCTGAAATTCAAGGCCGAGTGGCACAGAAAAATAACCCTGGCCGTGGCATGTATTATATTTTTCTTTATCGGGGCCCCCCTTGGCGCAATAATCCGAAGAGGAGGACTGGGAACTCCTGTAGTAATTGCCGTGCTATTTTTTGTCATATGGTATGTACTGAGCCTCTTTGGTGAAAAAGTTGCCAAGGAAGGGATAGCACCAGTTCCGCTGGGCATGTGGGAATCAACGGTGATATTATTGGGTGCAGGGATATTCCTGACTTACAAGGCAACAACTGACGCGGCTATAATGAACAAAGAAACGTATACTAACTTTTTCAAGAATATTGGTATTAAGCTAAGGCTTGTAAAACCAAACCATACCGAATGAATGCCCGAGGCTTTTTTGAGTCTTTATTTATGGAATTTAGTTTACAAATGATACTTTTGCACTGTAAATATTACAGGACCAGGTTTATTTAGTAATGACAAAATATACATCTAAAAATCCCTTTAATACAATAGATGAAGCAATTGAAGAAATTCGCCGGGGAAAATTGCTGATCGTGGTTGATGATGAAGACCGGGAAAATGAGGGTGATTTTGTCTGCGCAGCTGAACTCACCACCCCTGAGATAGTTAATTTTATGGCCATGAATGGCAGGGGGCTTATATGTGTTGCCCTCCCAGAAGAAAGATGCGAGCGACTGGAACTTGACCTGATGGTGGGAAAGAACACCTCACCATATGACACCCCATTCACAGTAAGTGTCGATCTTATAAGCAGTAATACCACCACAGGAATATCAGCCCATGACAGATGTTTAACTATAAACGCCCTGGTGGACCCTCGTACCAAGCCAGAACACCTCGGCCGTCCCGGGCATATATTCCCCCTGAAAGCAAAATCAAAAGGTGTGCTCCGACGTGCGGGACATACTGAAGCAGCCGTCGATCTTACCAGGCTGGCGGGACTGCGTCCCGGCGGCACCCTGGTTGAAATAATGAATGATGACGGCTCAATGGCCAGGCAACCCGATCTTATCAAGCTGTCAAAAAAATTCGATATTAAAATTATCTCTATCAGCGACCTGATTAAGTACAGGCTGGAAAAAGAGAGTATCCTTGAAATGGGTATCAGGGTTTATTTACCAACCGAATATGGTGAATTCGACTTCATCCCCTTCAGGCAGCTGAGCAATAATATGGAACATGCCGCACTGGTAAAAGGGACATGGACCAAAGATGAAACTGTACTGGTAAGGATACATTCTTCGTGTCTCACAGGTGATATTTTTGGATCACTGCGATGCGACTGCGGACCACAGCTGCATGAAGCCATGAAAATGGTTGATGCAGCCGGCAAGGGGGCAGTTATATACCTCAGCCAGGAAGGCAGGGGAATAGGCCTTTTTAATAAGATCCGCACTTATAAGCTACAGGAAGAAGGAAGGGATACCGTGGAAGCAAATATCGAGCTCGGCTTCAATGAAGATGAAAGAGATTATGGCATAGGCGCAAATATCATGAGGGAACTGGGGCTTGGAAAAATAAAATTAATATCCAATAATCCGGTTAAAAGGGCCGGCCTTGAAGGATACGGGATACAAATAGTTGAAACTGTACCGCTGGAGATTACTCCCAACCCACATAACGAGTTCTACCTCCACACAAAGGCTGATAAAATGGGTCATTACCTTACCTGCTATAAACATCCTAAAAGTAAACATCAATAAGATCTGCTACAAAACCAGTTTGCACTGTCAGCAATAAAACTGTTAGCAATAACCTAAGACTTTTTAACCTGATTATGCTTCATTTTTTTTAGTTTTGTTATATAATAATACTCTAATATACCAATGGCAGGACCGCGCATCATATTCATGGGCACACCGGAATTTGCTGTTCCCAGCCTGGGGGCACTGCTTATGAACAATTATAATATCGTGGCAGTAGTAAGTTCCCCGGATAAACCTGCCGGCAGAGGACTGAAAAAAAGAAAACCGGAAGTTGCAAAGTACGCATCAGAAAATCTCCTTAATCTTTTTCAGCCTGATGACCTCCGTGATCTATCTTTTATTAAAGAGATCGCTGATCTTAAACCTGACATAATCGTGGTGGTTGCCTTCAGGAAACTGCCGGAAGAGATATGGAGGATCCCCCGCCTGGGAACCTTTAACCTTCATGCCTCCCTCCTCCCACAGTACAGGGGTGCAGCACCAATAAACCATGTCATCATAAACGGTGAAAAAACAACGGGCCTGACTACATTTCTTATAGATGAGAAAATTGATACTGGAAAAATACTTTTTAGAAAAAAAATCGGAATAGCCCCGGATGACAGTGCCGGAAACCTGCATGATAAACTTATGCGCGAAGGCGCAAAACTGGTAGTGAAAACCGTAAAGGCCCTTACCCGGGGGAAAGTAAAAACCACGGACCAGTCAAAATTTATAAAGCGTAATGAAACTCTGAAAAAGGCTCCCAAGATACATAGCAAAGATTGCTATATTGACTGGGAAATGGACAATAGTGACGTTTATAATTTTATCCGTGGCCTGTATCCTCAACCGGGAGCAAGAACGATCTTCAGAAAGGGAGACAAAGATTATATAGTGAAAATCGGTAAATGCAAATGCATTGACAAGCATAAGCACTTAGATCCCGGGGAAATAGAGAGCGACGGTAAAAACTACCTGATAATAGGAACCGGTGGATGCAGCATTGAAATAGAAATGCTCAAGATGGAAGGACGCAAACTTATGACAGTGGGTGAATTCCTGAGGGGCTTTGATATCAGCGATACAAAAATCATCAAAGGCCCTCCGGCTTAAGCTTCCGTAACCACAGCTCAGTGCCGGGAGGCGGTTCATAACCGGGTTCCATCCTGTTTTTTTCGTAAAGAGCCTTAAGTTTTATCCCGTAATGCTGGGATATAGAATACATTGTCTCACCTTCCTTCACAATATGATAATTATTCCCGGCTTCTGCCCTCTTACGCTTGGGTTGCAGATATATTATCTGCCCCGGGTATAGACTGGCATCATCATCAAGCTCATTATACCTGTATATCTCCCACCTGAGCAGTTCAAATTCCTCCGCCAGGCTCTCAAAGGTATCATTTTCGTCCACCGTGATATACTCAATCCTGTTTCTCACCTTTACCCTGCTCTTACGGCTGACAGTAAAGTTATCATCAATAATATCTTCACCGGTTTCAACTATTCCAGTGTCTCCTGAACCCGTAGAGGTAGAAGTAAGCGTACCGGCATAAATATCCTCCGCATCCCTTTCCCTACCACTTATTACCATTTCATCATAGACATGAAGGTTATTTTTCTCAATCATATCAATCAACATCCTGGCATACCGTGGATTTGTTGCATACCCTGCCCATTTCAATCCCCTTGCCCATCCTTTGTAATCATCCTGACGGAGATCGAACAGGAATTTATAACGAGAACCCTGCCTGAGAAAATCAGAATGGTCTTCATAGGACTCAATCACTTTATTGTATCTCCTGAAGCATTCATTGCGCCTGTCATCATCGTGGTATATCCTTCCCCCTTTCCAGTCATTGTGACATTTAATACCGAAATGGTTATTGGCCTTGCGTGCAAGCCTGCTCCGGCCGCAATCGCTTTCGATGACGGCCTGCGCCAGTGTGATGCTGGCAGGGACACCTGTCCTCAACATCTCGCCCATAGCGAGGTCAGCATACTCCCTGACATAATTATCCAGATTTGCACCACTGGTTCCGCTAACCATGGCAGTTCTACCCCTCCTGGCAGTATGACAGGAGGAAAGCAAAACCAGCATTAGTAAGATATACGGTACACTACGCATGCTCTGAAATTTTCATCAAAAATAATAAGCGTACACATATTATCATCCCTGTAAACGTGAAGTAATTAACTAATTGTATATAGTTATCAAAAATGAATTGAAAATCTCCTGCCCCTGCGTTTCACCAGCACTGTTATTTTTCATTAATCATCATCAATAAGCATCTGGAAACCTGCACCATGTATGTTCTTTATAGAAATTTTGCTGTCGTCAGAGAGGTACTTTCTCAGCTTGGTAATATATACATCCATACTCCTTGCAGTGAAATAATCATCTGATCCCCAGATTGACTTCAGGGCTGCCTCCCGGCTGACCAGGGTATTGGGCGACCCGGCCAGGAGCTCAAGAAGCTGTGCTTCCTTGGGGGAAAGCTTTCTCTCATCCTGTCCTGATTTGAGTGACCGTATCTTAGTATTGAAGATGTATTTCCCTATTTTTATCTCATTGCTGACTTTCTTAACCCCTTCCCTTCGACTGACAATGGCTTTTATCTTTGCCAGGAGTATATCTGTATCAAAAGGTTTGGTAATGTAGTCATCGGCACCCAGTCCATAGCCCCTTAAAACATCTTCCTTAAGTTTCTTTGCCGTAAGGAAAATAAGGGGAATGTCCTTGTTTATGTCTCTTATGTCTGAAGCAATGGTGAAACCATCTACATTCGGCAGCATTATATCCAGTATACACAGATCAAACTGTTCTTTACGGAAAGCATTAAGAGCATTTTTACCATCATCTATCCATACAACCTCAAAATCATTAATTTCAAGGTAAGATTTAAGTACCGACCCGAAACTCAGGTCATCCTCGACAAGCAATATCTTTGAGTAATCGTTCATAGCAGGTTTTCGTTTTGCGGCAGAAACACTTCAAATGTCGTGCCTTTTCCTGATTCACTGTATACTTTAATGTCTCCATTATGAGCATCGATTATTGCTTTGACATAACTGAGGCCAAGACCAAAGCCTTTTACATTATGAACATTGCCGCTTGACTGCCTGTAAAACCTTTCAAATATTTTTGACTGTACTAACCTTGTCATACCTATACCCTTATCGGCAACCGACAGAACGAAATAACCTTTCCTGTTGCATGTACTCAGTGTTATTTCAGGCTCATTAACACTAAACTTGTTAGCATTGTCAAGCAGGTTATAAATAAGATTCGTCAGATGCTCCCTGTCACCATATACCACAGGATCATCAGCTCCCGGATAGAAAAAAATATTTCCGTTTCTTCCTTCCACCTGTACCTCAATTGTCTCAACCGCTCTCTTTATTACAGAATGTATATCAATCTCTGAGAAACTGAATTCCATGTCACTCCTGTCAAGGGAGGATATCTGAAGAATATTTTCAACCTGTTTGTTCATCCTGGTATTTTCTTTCTTTATCATGCCGATAAAGTGCTTCACCCTGTTTTCATTATTTATGATTTTTGGATTACCTATGGTATCTGCAGCTAGTGAAATAGTTGCTATAGGGGTTTTAAACTCATGGGTCATATTATTTATGAAATCCGATTTCATCTCGGATATTTTCTTCTGTCTGATGATAAAGAATATACTCAGAGCAAATGTTATAAGTATTACAAGGCTGAAAAGCATTGAGCCCCCCAGGAGGTAAGCCATTGAAGAGAGTATATAGTTTTTCCTTTCGGGGAAAACAACAGAAATTCTCGTATCCCGGCTTATTAACCTGTCATTAAACAAATTAACTGTATAATTACTGCTGATGAGATCAGAAGGGGATACTACCTCATACACTCCATCAATTATCCTGTTGTTTTCAATAATAGCAAATTCAAAGGGTGTATTTATGCCTGAATTCGATAGTTCGGCATAAAGAACAGATAGAATTTCATTTTTATCGGTCCGGCTGTTGAGTTCCCAGTCATAGAGTTCAGAAATCATTTTATCACCCATCCTGCGAAGATCGCTGGATTTTTGCATCAGCCAGACCCTGAACCTGTCCTGGTCAATATCCAATGGATCCTCCCCTTTTGCTTCAATACTGTATTCGGGTATTTTATCTTCAGAGCTGTCACCAATAAAATACTGTTTGTAATCGCCCAGCACCTGCACATTCTCGCCATCATCAGTAAGTCTGAACGAAAAGCTCTCCCCCATCCCCCTCAAGCCCCGGTTAGCTGGTATGCTATTAATATCACCACCTGCTCCGGCAAAAGGTATTGTCTGCATTTCGTCTGCCTGTGACTGAAGCAATGAATCAGCAATCATCATCTGTTCATAGAAAGCCAGTTGCCTTGAGGATTCTATTTTACGTGCAGTGCTATTGAGGCTGTTGAACACCGAGCGGCTGAACAAATCGTTCCTGACCTTTACAGCATTATTTATCCAGATTATCTGCACCCATATGATCCCGCTTAATGACACCAGCATCAATGATATGAGTCCGATAAGCTTCCATCTTTTCATACTGCAAAAATATAATTATATAATTATACCATTCCACATTTTAACTTTTCCTTAACTAGATTTAACCTCAGTTTAACTATCTCAGGATAATAATGTTATACATTTGCTTCCGGGATTCGTAATACAACTACAAATAGCCGGTTGATTTTTTTTGACATCCTGACCTCTGATATTTTCAGTTTCAATGAAGTGGCTGTTTTACTCTAAAGCAGCCATTTTTATATCACCTCTCTTATCATGGACCAGATATCGGTATCGGGAAGAGGTGCCGTAAGCTCTATCTCCGTATTTTTAACCGGGTGTACAAAACGTATTTTCCATGCATGAAGGGATATGCTTCCATCATTATTTGATCTCGGGAACCCGTATTTAAGATCACCTTTCACCGGGCATCCGGCTTTGGCCAGCTGGCATCTTATCTGGTGGTGCCTACCTGTATGAAGGTCAATTTCCAGTAAGTAATATCTTTCGGTACGTCTTATCAACCTGTAGTCCAGGAGCGCTTCCTTACTTCCTTTCACAGGCTTATCATAAGCATATGATTTATTTTGCTTTTCATTTTTCTTAAGGTAATCAAACAATCGCCCTTCCTCCGCCGGTGATCTTTGGCGCACTACCGCCAGGTATTTTTTTGAAACCTGTTTTTCTTTGAACATTTTATTAAGCCTGCCAAGAGCTTTTGAAGTACGTGCAAAAAGGATAGCGCCGCTAACGGGCCTGTCCAGGCGGTGCACCACCCCGAGGAAGACATTTCCTTTCTTATGGTATTTAATTGCCAGGTACTCTTTCACTTCGCCTGAAAGGGTTTGATCACCCGTCCGGTCGCCCTGAACCAGCTCACTGCTTTTCTTGTTAACGGCAATTATATGGTTATCCTCGTACAGTATTTCCATTACGGGTATATCAATACTGCTCTTTCTCATTCGGAAATTCAAGTGACCTGACATCCCGTATGTATCCCTGGACGGCCCCGCTTATTTCCTGGTAGAGGTTATGGTACCGCCTGAGAAACCTGGGTGAAAATTCCTGATTAATACCCAGCATGTCATGGATCACAAGCACCTGACCATCAACCTTATTGCCTGCTCCTATCCCTATTGCAGGTATTGACAGGCTTTCAGCTACTTCACCGGCCAGTACGGCTGGAATTTTTTCCATCACGATTGCAAATACACCCTTCTTTTCAAGCAATTTCGCATCTTCCCTTAATCTTTGAGCTTCCTCTTCCTCACGTGCACGAACCACGTAAGTACCGAATTTATGTATTGATTGTGGTGTTAATCCAAGGTGCCCCATAACAGGTATCCCTGCTGACAATATTCTATCCACTGACTCCCCTATTTCGGCTCCTCCTTCCAGTTTAACGGCATGTGCACCTGTCTCCTTCATTATCCTTATAGCCGATGAAAGAGCTTCCTTGGAATTGCCCTGATAAGTACCAAAAGGCATATCAACCACCACCAGTGCCCTTTTGGCTGCCCTCACAACAGATGCTGCATGGTAAATCATATTATCCAGTGTAATGGGAAGGGTGGTTTCAAAACCGGCCATTACATTTGATGCTGAATCGCCGACCAGTATGACATCTATTCCTGCCTTATCAACAATAGATGCCATTGAATAATCATAAGAAGTGAGCATTGCTATTTTCTCACCTTTGAGCTTCATCTCTGAAAGCACATGGGTAGTTACCCTCTTAACTGAATTATGGATTGACATAAGCTGTGAAATTATGATTATAATGAGTAAAGCTACAAATTTGTTTGTTATAATAGGACCGGAAAGAAACGAAAATACAATAACTGCCTTTTTGTCATTATGACATTTATTTTGGTCATTCAAATATAATAATGAGTGTCATATTAGCATAAATAAAGGTTATAAAGCCGCTGGCACAATCATTGATTAAAGGAAGTAGAAAACAGAAAAAACAATAAATAAGTTATAAAAATGGGAAAAATAATTGGTATAGACCTTGGAACAACTAATTCATGCGTTTCAGTAATGGAGGCTAATGAGCCTGTCGTTATTCCTAATAGCGAAGGTAAAAGAACAACACCCTCTATTGTTGCTTTTATAGAAAACGGTGAACGAAAGGTTGGTGATCCTGCAAAACGTCAGGCCATTACTAATTCAAACAAAACCGTATATTCAATAAAGAGATTCATGGGTGAGACTTACGATAAAGTAAGCAAGGAGATCACCCGTGTACCTTATAAAGTTGTTAAAGGAGATAATAATACACCCAGGGTTCAGATTGATGACAGAACATATTCACCCCAGGAGATATCAGCTATGATACTTCAGAAGATGAAGAAGACAGCTGAGGATTATTTAGGCCAGGATGTAACAGATGCTGTTATCACTGTTCCTGCTTATTTTGACGACTCGCAGCGCCAGGCAACAAAAGAAGCTGGTGAGATTTCAGGTCTTAAAGTAAAAAGGATAATTAATGAGCCAACTGCAGCAGCTCTGGCTTATGGACTGGATAAGAAAACAGAAGACCTCAAGGTGGCTGTCTTTGACCTTGGGGGTGGTACTTTCGATATTTCAATACTTGAACTGGGTGATGGTGTGTTCGAGGTAAAATCAACCAATGGAGACACACACCTTGGTGGTGACGATTTTGATGAGCTGATCATCAACTGGCTCGCCGACGAGTTTAAGAAAGACGAAGGTGTCGACCTTAAAAAGGATCCCATGGCACTGCAAAGGCTGAAAGAAGCAGCTGAAAAGGCCAAGATTGAACTTTCAAGCTCTTCGAGTACAGAGATCAATTTACCATATATAATGCCGGTTGACGGCATACCAAAGCACCTTGTAAAGACCCTGACAAGAGCACATTTCGAGAAACTTACTGATTCACTCATTCAGTCAGTTATCGAACCGTGTAAATTAGCTCTTAAAGATGCAGGTTTACAAGCTCCTGACATAAATGAAGTACTGCTCGTTGGTGGTTCAACACGTATACCCGCAATACAGGAATTGGTGCAGAAATTCTTTGGTAAGGCTCCTTCAAAGGGAGTTAACCCTGATGAGGTGGTTGCCATTGGAGCGGCCATCCAGGGAGGTGTCCTGACAGGTGAAGTGAAGGATGTGCTCTTACTTGATATCACACCTCTTTCACTGGGTATCGAAACAATGGGTGGAGTGATGACTAAACTTATTGAAGCAAATACCACCATACCGACAAAAAAGACCGAAACATTTACCACCGCTGCCGATAATCAACCATCAGTTGAGATACATGTACTGCAGGGTGAAAGGCCCATGGCAGGAGGTAATAAAACTATTGGCAGGTTCCATCTTGACGATATACCACCTGCACCCAGGGGGGTACCGCAGATTGAAGTAACATTCGATATCGATGCCAACGGTATACTTAATGTGTCAGCAAAAGATAAGGGTACCGGTAAAGAGCAGAGCATCAGGATTGAAGCGTCATCGGGCCTCAGTGAGGAAGAAATCAACAAAATGCGTGAAGAAGCAAAAGCTAATGAAGAAGCAGACAGAAAAGCAAAAGAAAAGGTTGATAAAATCAATTCCGCCGACAGCATGATCTTCCAGACTGAGAAACAGCTTAAGGAATATGGTGATAAGCTTCCGCCTGATAAGAAAGAACCCATTGAAAAAGCGCTGGCAGATCTGAAAGAAGCCCATAAAAACCAGGACATAGAAGCAATAGATACTGTTTTAAATGACCTTAATGCCAAATGGCAGGCCGCTTCTGAAGATATTTATAAATCTGCTCAGGCTGAATCACAGCAGCAAGAAGGGCCACAACAGGACCCACAAGCCGGAGAAGAGGGCAAGAAAGGAAGCGATGATGATGAAGTAACCGATGTTGATTTCGAAGAGGTTAAATAATAAAACCTCAATATATAATAACAAAACACTCTGATTTTTTCAGAGTGTTTTTTATTTTTACCCTGTTAAATCTGCTGTATATGAAATATATTCTAAAGATAATATTTTCACTTACTGTACTACTTACCCTTTGCTCTGCGGTAAGCGCCCAGGAAAAACTTAACCAGACCGATAAGCAAGGTCATAGGCAGGGACACTGGATAAAAAAATATCCCAATGGCCAGCTAATGTACGAGGGTTATTTTATTGACGATGAACCGGAAGGCGAATTTAAACGATATGATGAAGAAGGTAATCTCACTTCTGTGCTTAACTATAGCACCGATAGCGATACGGTCTCAGCCTGTTTCTATCATCCCAATGGTTTTATTGCCGCAAAAGGGAAATATATCGGCCAGAAGAAAATCGGCGAGTGGTTGTTTTATTCTGATTATGTTGAAAATCACTTGCTTATGAAATGTAAATATGAGGAGGATAAAATAGAAGGCACTAGAATTAAATACCATTGGAATGGTGAAATTGCCGAAAAACTTGAATTCTCGGAAGGCATTAAATCAGGAAAATGGAAACAATATTTTACTGACGGAACCCTGGCCCTTGAATCTACCTATATTAATGGAAAACGTAACGGTGAATTCAAATCATGGCATACCAACGGCAAGCCCGAAATAACAGGCAGGTATGTTGAGAACGTACGAACAGGTGTTTGGAATTTTTATAATTCTGACGGAACCCTGAGGAGGGAAATAAAATATAATAATGGTATTCCTGAGAACAGGGCTGAACTGATTAGGGAAGAAACTGAATACCTGGATAAGCTGGAAAAAGAAGGTGGAAAAATCGAGGATCCTGAAATAACAGGCATTATAAGATGATTATCAATGCCACACCATAAATAATTTTATGTCTGCTGCCTAAAATTAGTATTGCAATGGATGAAAAAAATGACAGGTATTCGTTAAGTGAACTTCAAAAACTTATAAAGAAATCACTTGAAGAAACACTCCCGGGATACTGCTGGGTTAGTGCCGAGATATCAGAAATAAAGATCAATTATTCTGGCCATTGTTACCTGGAACTTATCGAAAAAGACAGGCAGGAAGACATCAAAGCACGACTACGGGCAGTGATGTGGTCGCAAAAGGCCAGGCTTCTGCTTCCCTATTTCGAGAATATTACCGGTCAAGCTCTTTCCGAAGGCATCAAAGTGCTGCTGAGGGCCAAAGTTGAATACCATGAAATATACGGACTCAGCCTGATAATACATAACATCGACCCGGCATATACAGTGGGAGAAATGGTGCTCAAACGAAATGAAATTATAAACCGGCTCGAGTCCGAAGGAGTTATAAACCTGAATAAGGAACTGCCATTCCCCCTCCTGCCAGTCAGGATAGCCGTTATCTCATCTGAGCAGGCAGCCGGTTTCCGGGACTTTACGGATGAACTTAATAAAAATGAATACGGGTATAAATATATTACCAGGCTGTTCAGAGCTGTAATGCAGGGAAAGGAAACTGAAGCATCTATAAGCAATGCCATTAATGCTGTCTTTGAAGAAAAGGCTAATTTTGACCTTATAGTAATAGTCAGAGGAGGAGGATCACAGGCCGATCTCAGCTGGTTTGACAACTATAATATAGCATATCTTATCACCCAGTTGCCACTGCCTGTATTAACAGGTATTGGCCATGAGAAGGACCTTTCAGTTACTGACATGGTAGCTTACAGATCATTTAAAACCCCAACTGCAGTAGCAGATTTTATAATAAACCAGAGCCTCAAAACAGAAGAATACCTCTTACAACTCAGGGAAGAGATCATTAAGCATAGTAAGGAGATGGTTAAGAACAAACGCCTGATTGTTAACAGGATAAGTGTTAATATGGCTCCCAGGGTAAGATCCTTGCTGCAGAATAAACGCATTTTGCTTAACAGGTCGGGTTTGCGGCTTTCCGGCAATACACAGTCATACCTTTCGCATAACCGGGCAAGATTAAATACCATCAAAACAAATTTAAGTAAAAGATCCTTAAAGCATTTAGACCATAAACACCGGCAACTTAATGATCTTAATAAAAGATTCAAACCTGCATTGACCAGATATAAAAATCAAAAACATACAATTCTGGATAATATTTCCAGATCAATTGATTACCTTAGTCCTTCCAGAGTGCTTGAACGTGGTTATTCAATAACTCTGTATAATGAGAAAGCTGTCAGATCGTCGAATGAGTTGCACCCTGGCTCTGCGATAAGTACTGTTTTAAGCCATGGCAGAGTAAAAAGTAAAGTATTTGACCTGAAGAAACCTGATAAATGAGAAAGGGGAAGATATTTATTTTAAGCCTCGTACTTTTTGTGTTTAGTATAGGACTTTATGGCCAGTACACATATTTTCCTTATTGTTACAAATACCACCCCAGCGAAACAGTCAATAACAAGTTATTTGAAGAACTATATGCAAAGGCAAGAGAATACCTTAACAATGCTGATGTAGACAGTCTTGAATTCTCTTCTCTCCAGATGCACAGCCTGTCATGCCAGTATTATCCTATATATGACGGCTTATTGGAAAACCTGGAAGGTGTCATTTATTATTACAAAGGAAATAACAGCGAGGCTTTAAAACATTTCCTGAAGGCCCTGACGATATATTCAGAAGAGGAATTCTACCCCGGGGTCAATACCTTAATTAATAATACGGCTATCATATTCGCTCTTGTAGGGGATTACCAGTCGTCAAGGAAATACCTATTACGAGCCATCGAAATAAATGAAAGAGAAGACCTGGATAATTTTGCACTTTTTAGCTATAACCTCGCAGAAGTGGAGATGGAACTTGACAACTATGAGGCTGCAATAAATATTCTTAAAAATTTACTCAGGGATGAGTCAATTATTTTAAATAACATTTCAGACGTTGCCATAATAGGTTCAATAATAAGTGCTTATAATAAGCTACATAAAAAAGAAGAAGCTGAAAGATGGATAAACAGGAGTTATCTTGCCATGGATGAAAGTAAGTACAGTGATGTTGACAGGCTTACTTTTTGTTCCGCAGTAATGGAATATCACCTGCTTAACGAGGATTATGAAAAAGTGTTAAATACAGCTTCTCAGCACAATATAGATGAAAGATACAGCCTGCCCGATCAATACGACCATCTTGAATACCTGTGCAGGGCTTATGCCGCAACAGGTGATTACGAAAAAGCCTGGAAATACGAAAATATGCTAAGTGATATTTATCCGGAAGAGGATATCATAAACAGGGAGGAAATAATCAGCCTCCTCAT
>JAYEGY010000057.1:0-11753 GCA_034659275.1 Bacteroidota bacterium
TATGATTATGTAAAGTCGAAATCTGTGACCGGACACATGAATTATCTTTTTATTGATGAGATACAGGCTATTGAAAGTTTTGAACTTGCATTAAGGAGTCTGGTTGCTGAAAGGGGATATGATATTTATTGTACAGGCAGCAATGCGAAATTATTGTCAGGTGAGCTCGCAACATGGTTAGGTGGCAGGTATATTGAAATACCCATCTATCCATTAACATATAATGAGTTCCTGCTTTTTCATCAATTGCATAACAGCTCTGACACTTTGAACCTGTATCTCAGGTATGGAGGTTTACCTTATCTTAAAAATCTTGAACTCAATGACGAGGTAGTCTTTGATTATCTGCGAAATATTTACCAGGCCATCCTTTTCCGTGATGTTGTAGCCCGTCATCATTTGAGGAATGTTGAATTTCTTGAGAGGCTTATCCTGTATCTTGCCAATCATTCAGGGAGCCTTGTCTCAGCCAATAATATAAGCAAGTACCTTAAATCACAGGGAATAAATGTGGCTGTCTCGGTTGTATTGGCGTATCTTGATTATCTCGCTGCAGCATTTTTTGTTTCAAAGGTAAAACGATCTGACATAAGGGGGAAAAAGATTTTTGAATCAGGAGAGAAATATTACTTCACTGATATTGGCCTGCGCAACAGCATTGCCGGGTACAGTGCTTTTGACATGGGTCTAATTATTGAGAATTCTGTTTTTAATCATCTCTTAAGCAGTGCTTACAGGGTCAGGGTAGGTAAGAGTGGTGATAAAGAGATAGATTTCATTGCAGAAAAAGACAACGAAAAAATTTACCTGCAGGTAGCCCTCCGGATCACTGACGAATCGACCCGTGACAGGGAGTTCGGTAATTTACAGGAGATATCCGACAACTATCCAAAGATGCTTATTACCATGGATGAATACACAGGCCCATCACATGAAGGCATCAGGCATATCCCCCTGCGTGAGTTCCTTACCACAACTGATTGGTAATCCTTGCACAATGTGTGGGTTACCCGGTAGAATAAAGCAGGAAAGTAATTAAATTATTACCGGCCGGGCACTGCTCAGTCAAAAACAATCACCCCTCTCAGGTGCTTCCACGCACCCTGTTCTGAATTCCGGGTTTAGCGTTTCATCATTAAGCTTACCTGTCTCTGTTTTAGGTGTAGCTTGACTTTAATCCCTGATTTGCCTACATTTACATTTATTAACAAATAACCTGGCCTATGCCTGACCAATCAGATAAGCTCACCAGCTTCTGGCAGGAGCTGAAGCGAAGAAGGGTCATTCGTATTATTCCCGTTTATGCAGCAGCTGCTTTTGTTATCCTTGAACTGGTGGATATCATTGCTGAACCACTCGGCCTGCCGAATTGGACATTGAACTTGGTGCTGGTCCTCCTTGGCATTGGTTTTGTTATCTCGGTCATCCTTTTCTGGGTGTATGATTTCACCCCAGAAGGTATTCAAAAGACTAAATCAGTATCAGCAATTAAGGCCGGTAAAAGAGAAAAGGTACCTACAGGATGGAAAATATCAACGTATGTAAGTGTATTAATAATTATCGCTTTTGTACTTTTTTATGTCATAAACAGCATAAAAAAATCATCGGAAATATCCACCCTGGAGAGATCTATAGCTGTTCTCCCTTTTGAAAACTGGAACAGTGATGAGAAATTTATGCACCTGGGAGATGCCATTACTGATGAGATTATTATGCAGCTACAGTATATTAAAGAATTTGACCGTGTCCTTTCACGATCATCCACCATGCAATATAAAAGTAACCGGCCTTCCATTACGGAAATAGGAGAGGACCTGGGAGTGAATTACATCATTGAAGGAAGTATTCAGAGACAGGGTGATGATGTTAGCATTCGTGTGCAGGTTCTCAGGGCAGTAGAAGAAGATCATATCTGGGCTGAAGAATACGATGGCAAATGGTCCGATATTTATGATATACAGGATGATATAGCGAAAAATGTAGCCAGTAAACTAAGGGTTGTCCTGACTCAAAATGAAATAGAAAAAATTGAAAAAAAGCCAACAGAAAATCTTGAAGCTTATAATTACTATCTACAGGGCAATAATTATTACTGGCGTAGTTATGAAGAACGTGACTGGACCCTGGCAATTAATATGTACCGGAAGGCGATTGAGCTTGATTCATCATTTGTACAGGCATATACAAAGCTGGCATGTTCACATATTTCCTTATACTGGTTTTATTTTGACAGGACGGAAGAGCGATTGGGTAAAGCCAAGAAATCCATTGACGCAGCATTTAATATAAAACCTGATTTTGCTGATGTCCACCTTGCCCTCGGAACATATTATTATAAGGGATTTCTGGATTATGATAAAGCGTTGAAGCATCTGGGGAAAGCGCTTGATTTAAATCCTAATAATGCTGAATGCATTCATTATATTGCTGCTGTTTACAGACGAATGGGCGACTGGCAAAAAGCAGAAAAAGAATTTTTAAAAGCATTTAAAAGTGACCCCAAAAATTCCAGGGTGGTTTATAATACAGCCGAGACTTTCTTTTTACTTGGGAAATACTCTGAAGCATTAGATTATATAAACATAGCAATACAACTGAATCCTGAATGGGCTAAAGCATATGAGCAAAAGATTAAAATATATCTTAAATGGGAAGGAGAAACCAGGAATAGTAGAGAAGTTCTTGAAGAAGCTTCTTTATATGTTAATCTTCTATCAAACCCTGGTCTGGCTTTCCGGGCTATTTTAATGGATATTTATGATGGTAAATATGGGGATGCAATAAGTAATCTGGATAATATAAATATTGAATCCATTCAGTATCAGTTTTATTACTACCCGAAATATTTATACTATGCTTTTATTTATGATTATATGAATGATCCCGATAGAGCCGAACATTTTTATAATCTATCGCGAATCATGCTGGAAGACAAAATTATGGATTTCCCCGATGACTCCCGCTTATATAGTTCCTTGGGTATTTCTTATGCAGGCCTTGGTGACAAAGAAAATGCAATCTCAGCAGGTAAAAAAGGTGTTGAAATTCTGCCAATAGAAAAAGAAGCTTATAAAGGCTATTACCGGCTGATGGAGCTGGCTCAGATATATGTCATGGTAGGTGAATACCAACAGGCTATCGACCAACTTGATTTCCTCCTGTCTGTCCCCGGCGAACTGTCACCCCAATTAGTGCAGCTCGAAACAAGGTGGCAACCCTTATGGGACCTGCCCGCATTCCGTGAATTAATAGAAAAATATTCCAACAACTAGAAAAGATCCCAATTCCCGGTTCGTATCCCATTCGCAATAATTAGCAAAAATTCGCGATAATTCACATATCCGGTTCGCATATATGCTTCGCATGTATTATATTGCAGGTCAAAAACATTTAATATGAAAACAATTCTGTTATCAATAACCCTTAGCATTATCACTATTAGCATGACAAACGCACAGGACATAAAATTTCCCGAACCCGACCGTGAAGGGGGTAAGCCCCTCATGCAGACACTCAACGAGAGGCATTCATCACGCGAGTTTTCAACCGGGGACTTGCCCCTTGAGCTTATGGGCAACCTGTTCTGGGCTGCCTGCGGTAGCACACGCGGGACATACAGGACAGCTCCTTCTGCTGTAAACTGGCAGGAGATAAGAGCATATGCCGTGACGAAAGAAGGTGTATACCTGTACCATGAAAATGGTCATTACCTGGAAAAGCTTATTGACGGCGATTACAGGGAATATACTGGTTTACAGGATTTTGTCAAAGAGGCTCCACTTAATATTGTCTATGTGGCCGACTATACGAGGATGGGTGACAGAAGCGAGCAGGACAAGTTAAAATATTCCTGGGCAGATGCGGCCTTCATCGCTCAGAACGTATACCTTTTCTGCGCCTCAGAGAATCTTAATACCGTTGTCAGGGGCCTGGTTGACAGGGAAGTGCTGGCAGAGAAACTGCAGCTCGACGACAACCACAAAATCGTCCTTGCCCAGACCGTTGGCTACCCTGTCGAATAACGCTTCCGCCTTCCGGCTCTCATCTCTCAGTCAAAAGCAATCACCCCTCTCAGATGCTTTCCTTTGAGCAGGTTGGCATAAGCTTCGTTGATCTGGTCAAGCTTGTAAACATTTGATATAAGCATATCAAGGTCGAGATCTTTATCCCTGTACATCACCTCATACTGGTTCAGGTCCTTTACCGTATTGTTGGTACCGTAATAACATCCCCTGATGGTTTTTTCCTTGCGTGTTACAGAAGCAGCATTGATCCGGGTATGTGAGTGTACCGGTGGTATGCCGATAAGTGATATCATCCCGCCGGGCCTGGCGCATTCAATGGCCACCTCCTGGGAGAGTGTGTCACCGGCTGCCTCGAACACGTAATCAATCTTCACCTCTTCACTGAGTTTCTTTAATGCCGGGATATTTTTTTCGTTGAACACGAAAAAGTCTGTTGCTCCCAGCTTCCTTGCCACTTCCTCTTTGCCGGCATACCTGTCCACTGCTATGACCCTCCCGGCCTTCCTGAGTTGAAGGCCCATGAGCACATTGGCGCCTACACCGCCGATACCGAATACCAGGGCGTTGGCATGTTCCCGCACATTGGCTGTGTTTATCACAGCACCCACACCCGTTGTCACGGCGCAACCCAGTATGGCACCTACCTCGTATGGCGTGGTGTCCATAAGAGGCACTGCACAGTCTTCGGGAAGGATGATATGCTCGGCAAAACAGCCGACGGAAGAGAGCTGGTAGATCTTTTCACCCTTAGTATTGCTGAACCTGGTGGTGCCGTCGAACATAACACCTTTCCAGGTGGGACCGGTATATGTCTCGCATATGCTGGGCCTGTCATGAGTGCAATCGAAACAGGTGCCGCAGTTGGGTGCCGAGTTGAAGACCACGCGGTCGCCCTTTTTGAATTTAGTCGTACCAGGTCCGGTCTCAAGAACTATCCCCGCCCCTTCATGACCCAGTACAACCGGCATGTTGAAAATGGAATCACCCGTTACAAAGTTCCAGTCACTGTGGCATATGCCCGCCACCATCACCTTAATATATAACTCTTTTTCTTTCGGTGGCTCTATATTTAACTCTTCTATTTTGAATCCTTTGTTTGTTTCGTATACAACAGCAGCTTTTGTTTTCATATAAGATCTTTTTTGGTTCGATGGCTAAAACTGTGAATATACATAATAATGCCTTAAAAATAATCATAACAACCATCACAGTTGCTGAACTATACTCATGTCCCCTTGATGGTGTGCAGGTCTCCCCCCTGCCCGCCGACTGCGTCAGACGAAGCCCGTAGGGCGTAGTCTGAAGCCTTGGCGAAGGCGGGTGACCTGTGCCGCGGGGCTCGTCGAGCTCGCAGTACTCGCCCCCGAGGACTCGGGGACTCGCGCTGCTCGGTTGCCTTTTTCCTTTTTCCTTTTTCCTTAATACTTTTATCTTTTCCCTTTTGTCTTTTATCTTGAAAACATTAATACCGAAATAAAATGAAGATCATTACAAAATCTATTTCCATCACAGCGGCACTGCTCTTCCTGGCATCCTGCACACCTAATGCACCCGAGACACCTACCGACCTCACTCAAACAAGTTTTATTCCCCAACCCGCAAGTGTTAATACCACCGGCGATGCTTTTACAGTATCTGCTTCCACCGTGGTTTATTACCAGGCCGGGGCGGAAGGATTGCAACATACTGCCGACTACCTGGCAGGGCACCTGGGCGGGATCTCAGGTCTGAACATCATTGCTGAATCTGCAGAAAAGGAACCGTCCAGGGGTATTTACCTGGAAATAACCGGCGACGATCCTGAACTGGGCAATGAAGGCTATGAACTGAACATAGGTAAAAAGCTGCTGACGATGAGATGCTGGCTATTGCCACAGGTATGGTCCGCGATTTTCCGGAATATGCTTATCGCGGCTTCATGCTCGATGTGGCGCGACATTTTTTCGGTGTAGAGGATGTGAAGAGGGAGATCGATATGCCGGGACATACCAATGCTGCGCTCGCATCCTATGGTGAACTGAACTGCGACGGGAAATTAAGGAACCTGTACACCGGCATCGAGGTGGGCTTCAGTACCCTTTGTACCGACAAGGAAGTCACCTACCAGTTTGTGGATGATGTGGTGCGGGAAGTTGCAGCGCTCACGCCCGGACCCTGGTTTCATATTGGCGGCGACGAATCCCATGTGACTGCACATGACGACTATGTTTATTTTATTGACCGGGCACAGGATATTGTGCTTAAATACGGTAAGAAAGTGATAGGCTGGGACGAGATTGCCAATGCCACCCCGGTAGAAGGAACCACTGTCCAGTTCTGGGCCGATGTTGAAAATACCAACATGGGAGTGGCAAAAGGAGCCAGGGTGCTGATGTCTACGGCAGCCCGCGCTTACCTCGACATGCAGTACGACTCCACCACCCACCTGGGCTTGCACTGGGCTGGTTACATTGAAGTGGATCATGCCTATACCTGGGATCCGGCAAGCCTGGTTGAAGGAGTCACAAAGGAGGACATCATTGGTGTGGAAGCACCGCTGTGGACCAAGACAATCACCAACATTGACGAACTGGAATACATGGTCTTCCCGAGGCTGCCCGGCTACGCCGAGATAGGATGGACAACCCCGGCCCTCAGGGAATGGGATACTTACAAATTACGTCTGGCAGACCACGGCAAACGCTTCGAAGACCTCGAGATCGACTTCTACCGCTCCCCACTCGTCCCCTGGAACGATTAAAAACAATTGTTCGCATCCGCGTAATCAGCGAAAATCTGCGTAATCAGCGACAATCTACGTAATCTGTGTCATTTATCATATCTTTGAACCAAATATAAAAGTAACCAGTTATGCAGTTTGATGATTTAGAAAAACATTTCGAACGGGAGATCTCAGGTTATAACCAGCGGGCCATGGATGATTTTGAAGGTTATTCCCCGGCAGAGATGCAGTATATTTTGTACGATCCTTTAGGTGATATGAGCCCGGTAGAGATTATCAGGATGCCCGATGAAGAATACAAAAAGATACCCATGCTTAACCAGGTTAAGTATCTTGCATCTGTTGTAGGCAAAGGGGATGGACTTAAACTCACAAAACTGGGATTTCTACCGGTTAAGGTAGTTGCCGATATATATTCACAGGGCTATTTAAAGGATGAATTGATTGAGGATGGTATATATAAGTTATACAAAGAGACTGATTCAATAACTATCAGGCTGGCACGTATTCTCGCTGAGATATCCGGCCTGGTGAAGGTCAGGAAGAATGTTATGAGCCTTACCAGGGCAGGTGAGAAGATGCTCAGGGATGATCACAGTGTTCTGCTTAAGTTGCTTGAGGTATTCCTGATGAAATATAACTGGGCATATTTTGACGGTTATGGCCAGAATAATATTGGCAGACTGGGGGCAGCCTTCACCTTTATCCTCTTAAGCAAGTATGGTGACAAGAAGCGGATCGACAGGTTTTACGCGGATAAATATATGAGGGCCTTCCCTGCCTTAGTGTATGAAGTGGAAGGAGACCATTTCAGCACCCCCGAAGATTTTCTGTCCAGGTGTTATTCCACCCGTACTTTTGAGCGTTTTCTTTATTTCTTCGGACTGGTCGATATCGACCCCCGCGGAATACTGGAACCCAGGTACATCCAAAAGACAGAACTCTTTGACATCCTCATCAAATGCAAGCCCCATAACCCGGAAATAAAATAAAACGATTGGGAATCGTTGTAATTTCGCCTCTCGCCTCTCGCATCTCATCTTTCGCCTCTCGCATTTCGCCTCTAATCTTACCCTCCCCATTCCTCTCTACCAGCTCCCAGTTCATAAATCATCATTGACTCACACCGAATCCTCGGTGTTCGCCGAGCTCGCAGTCTTCACATGCTTTCAGCATGTTCACACTGCTTGGTTCATAAATAATACTTAATATTTCCCTGCTCCCTGCCCCCTGCCCCCTGCTCTCTGCTTTTTCGCCTCTCGCATTTCGCCTCTAATCTTACCCTCCCCATTCCTCTCTACCAGCTCCCAGTTCATAATTCATAATTCATAATTAATACTTCAGCTTCATCCCCAGTCCCGCCTCACTAGCCCCTACAATCCTTGGTCCATCATACCTGTACCCCCCCAACAATTGGATCTTCACTCATCAGCAGCGGCGTATCCAGGTCAAGGTATTTAATAGCAGGGAAGCTTTGTGCTATAGCCAGCGAACAGCCCATGGCCAGGCGCGTTTCGACCATACCGCCGATCATCAGGTCCACCCCGGCAGCGACAGCCACCTTGATGATCTCCAGCGTCTCCAGCACCCCCGACTTCATGATCTTCAGGTTAATAACATCAGCCGCCTCCATGGACGCCACCCGCTCCGCATCTTGCCTCGTGAAGACCGCTTCATCGGCAGCAACGGGTACATTGGTAGCATCCTTTATCTTTTTCATCCCCTCAAGGTCAAAGCGGTCATTAGGCTGTTCAAACAGGAGGACCGGGATGCCTTTGCGGGCCAGGTCATTGATGAACCCGATGGCTTCGTCCGGCTGAAAAGCCATGTTGGCATCTATAATGAATGACACACCGGGATAGCGCCGGTTAATATCGCTTATCAGGCGGGATTCACTCTCGCTGTCGATCCCGACCTTTATCTTAAGGGTGCGAAAACCCCTGGCGTGCCATGATCCGGCCAGCTCCATTGATTTATCATAGCTCAGGATGGGTATTGTAGCATCGGTCGTCAGGCCCTGTCGCGGCTCCCGGCACCATAATGACCACAGGGGGATCTTCCTGAACCGGCAGAAGGCATCCAGCAGGGCTGTTTCCAGTCCGCACCGTGGGGCAGGCCAACCCGGCTCCTTCTCCTTCATCTCCGCACTGATCCTTTCATAATCATGCACCGGTTTGCCGGTGATTCCTTCAGCAAGCTTTCTGACCTGCTCAAGGCCATCATCCCTGTTTTCTCCCGTCAGCTCCTCGAAAGGAGCCAACTCACCGTACCCTTCCGTTCCATCTTCGAGAGTTATCCTGATAAATACATTCTCAGCAAGGGAGATTGTACCCTGTGAGATAACAAAATCATCGGTCAGACCGATATCCACCGGCCAGGCATCGACCTGTCGTATGATTGAATTTTTACCGGTGCTTGTCATTTTCAGGCATAAATATTAAATTCAAAGATCGTTATAAATAATGCCTCAGGCAAATGAAAAGCAAGTACACACGAAGGCAATTCCTTCAAACCACGGCCAAAGGAGCCCTCTTTATCGGGGCCGGTGGTTCACAGCTCATCATGCAGGGATGTGCAGGGAACGGTAAATATGACCTTATCATCACGGGAGGAGTGGTTTACGACGGGCTGGGCAAGCCGGCCAGGGAAGTGGATATAGCTATCAGGGATGACAGGATAGTCCTGGTAGGTGAAAACCTGGCCAGGCAAAGGGCTGGCAGGATCATTCAGGCGGATGGTATGGCCGTCTCGCCGGGCTTCATAGATATGCATACCCATACGGACATTGGCTTGCTGGCCAACCCCCTTGCGGAGAGCCATATCCGGCAGGGCATAACCACGGAGATCAGCGGCAATTGCGGCAGCTCACCCTTCCCGGTGGCTGATGAGGTCTATGAAGAGATGAAAAAAGTGTTGAAAGAGGAATATGATATTAACCTCGACTGGAAAGATATCAACGGCTTCTTCAGGCGTCTGGAAGAGAAAGGGATGGCACTGAATTATGTCACCTTGCTGGGGCAGGGTGATCTGCGCGGTAAGGTTGTGGGTTTCGATGACCGGCCGGCAACCCCGGAACAGATTGCACGGATGAAGACCATACTGGAAGAGAACATAAAAGCCGGTGCATGGGGACTCTCGACCGGACTGGAATATGCACCGGGCAGTTATGCTACTACGGAGGAGATCATTGAGCTGTGTCATGTGGTGGCTGCCAGCGATGGTATTTATGCAAGCCACATGAGGGACGAGGGAGACACACTGCTGGAAGCCATGGATGAAGCGATGCGTATAACCCGCGAGGCTGGTGTCAGCACACAGATCTCACACTTCAAGGTGGCCTACCCGCGTAACTGGCATAAGATCGACGCTGCCATTGAAAAGCTTGATAAGGCCAGGGATGAAGGGCTGCCGGTGATGGCAGACAGGTATCCTTATATCGCCGGTTCAACGGGTTTAAGTCTCTACTTCCCTCTCTGGGCGAGGAAGGGAACGACAAAAGATTTCATTGCCCGCCTGAAGGACCCTGGGCTGGATGAGAAGCTGCGCGCTCATGTGCAAGAGCAGGGTGAAAAGATAGGGTCCTGGGAAAACGTCTGCATCTGTTCCGTGGCAACGGACAGGAATAGGCATCTGGAAGGGAAGAACATCCTTGAAGCTTCTACCGAAGCAGGTAAGGATACCTATGATTTTATGCGCGACCTGCTTATTGAGGAGGAGAACCAGGTCAGCATGATCAGCTTCATGATGAAAGAAGAGAACCTGCAGCGCATCCTTGCCCATCCCCTGGTAAGCGTCGGCTCGGATGGCTCTGCCGTGGCACCCTATGGTGTTTTACATAAGGGTAAGCCCCATCCCCGCTTTTACGGCACCTTCCCCAGGGTGCTGGGTAAATATGTCAGGGAAGAGAAGATCATGAGCCTGCCGGAGGCTATCCGGAAAATGACCTCCGTACCTGCTGACAAGTTTGGTTTCAGCGGAAGGGGAAGGATAGGGGAAGGATACTATGCCGACCTGGTGATCTTCGATCCCGGCCGTGTCACCGACCGTGCCACATGGGAAGACCCGCACCAGTATCCCGAAGGCATTGAATACGTAGTGGTGAACGGCGAGGTAGCGGTGGAAGGAGGGGAGAGTACGGGAACATTGGCAGGCAGGATCCTGAAAAAATAGAGGCTTTTGTGCGGAACAGTTCATTCTTGTAAGTTCGTTTAAAAGTAACTATTTTGTGCTACCTGATAATATCAAGTGAGAACCCAATTTTACCAACCAATTAAACTGAAGATTATGAAAAAGTATCTTATTATTCTATTTCTGTTTTTAATTTCAGCACTCAATCACAACCTGTATTCCCAGTCTCTTTACATAGGATTTAAGGGAGGATTGAATTTTGCCAATATGCTGGAGAAAAGTGATTATGGAGACTTTAGTGACATGTATAAGTTTATGCCCGGGTATAATATAGGACTGCTGCTTGAGTCTCCGGTGAGTGGCGGGATTGGTGGTGAATCAGGTATATATCTTAATACCAGGGGTTATAAATTCGATGAGGGTGACGTTGTTAATGGTGTAAAAGGTACTTTTCGTACATTGTGGATCGAAGTGCCCTTTAAGGCAACCACAGCAACAATGGTCGGACCCTTTACATTTTATGCCTCGGGAGGTGCATCCGGCAGCCTTGGGCTATCGGGGACTATAGACATGGATGTGACAGTCAATGGCACCACAACATCAATTACTAATGATATTGTATGGGGTGATGATCCTGAGGATGCCGACCTGTTAAGAATTGATTACGGGGCCATTGGCAGTGTCGGTGTGGAGTTTAAGTCGGTCATCCTTGAGGCAAGCTATTACCACGGCCTGGCCAACCTGTCCCCCTACACCGAAGATGGCTACGTCATCAGTAGCCGCTACTTCGCCATTTTGCTGGGCTACAAGTTTGGCTTGTAGACGCTGAAGCTATCCCTTGGTCGGTGGAATGATTTGGCTATTATCGCAGAATGGCC
>JAYEGY010000057.1:11853-16957 GCA_034659275.1 Bacteroidota bacterium
CCTTCGATGCTTCGACAAGCCCTTCGATTAACTCAGGACAAGCTCAGCACAGGCTGGTAACTAATATGCTTGCAGACTCGCTTCCACCTTCGCTCTATGAGCTACGGCGGACAGGGCAGGGATCTTTGGGCAGTGGAATGATTTGGGTATTATCGCAGAATGGCCTTAGTCCCAGGTGGAACTTAATTGGCTTGTGGAATAATTTTTAACTACCGGCTGCGTTAATTAAACAGGGAGTATGATGATCTAAAAATTTGACCATTAGAAAAATGAAAAAATTGCGCTACAGGTATGTATTGATTATTGCATTTATGGTAATGATTGTTAATAAAGGCAATAGCCAGAGAACCCTTCCGGATGAACTTCTCACAAACACGATAGAGGGACAAATTGAATATATAGAGGAACGAACCAGGATTTATGAAAACTACCGGGCAATAAGAGAGGATATGTTTCAGAAAATCAACAGTAATGTTATGGATTCTCTTATAGCATACAAAAATGAAATTACTGGCTTAAACAATCGTATCTCAACATTGAACAGTGCAAATGATTCTTTGAATAATTCACTTGAAAAGACAATATCCAGCCTGGAGGATGTTACCCGGACTAAAAATAATATCAGACTTTTTGGTCTGGAAATCAATAAGGTGGCCTATAATTTAATTATGCTGACAATCATTGCAGCATTAATAGTATTGCTGGTAATCGGATTTATGCTGTTTAAAAGGAACAGGTATCTAACTATCAAAACCAGGAAGGAATTTAATAATCTTAAGGACGAGTTTGAAGAGTATCGCCAGTCATCCAGGCGGGCCCGTGAAAAAATGACAATGGAACATTTCAGGGAAATACAAAAACTGAAGGGGTCCTGATCATAAAGCGGCCAGTTCTCTAAGAGTTTTTTCAAGCTCAGTTTCCTGTTGTTCTACCATGCTTGAAGGTCTATCTGCGTTATAGTCAATTAGCTTTCCCTCTTTGTCAAATATCATATAATTTGGGACCCAGTTTATTTCCATGAAGTTCAGAAGCCTGGAATTAAAACCATTTTTCATAATATAATGATTTTCCTTTGTGAATGTCGCTTCATATACCTTATTCCATGCAGCATCATCCACAGGTTCAACCGAGACAAAAACAAATTTGACAGGCAGCTTGCCTAGTTTCTCTCTAAGTATTTTTGAATAGGGCATAGCTGCCCGACAGGGACCGCAGCCCATTCCCCATAAGTCAAGGTATACAATGTTCCCCCGGTATTTTGACATCATTTCTCCAAAAGTCAGTTGATTATTTAATGTATCAACAAGAACTGTTTCTGTGAATTCTTTATGCAGTGGCTGGTTTATAAGCGATCGCTTTTCCTGATATTTATTTATTGCTTTGACAAAGGTGTTTTCAGCCAATTCTCCTTTTTCTATTTGCTTGAATTTGTTAATTGCTACTGTGTCATATTTGTCCCATGACAGTTCAGTGCATATCCATTTTGTCAGTACATATTCTCTTGTTTTTCCGCTTAGTGAATCAAAAAGAGCTATATATATCGCATCCTTCCTGTCTATTGTGCTATCTGCTATATAAATGCCCCTTGCTTTGGAATATATTTGATTCCGGAGATTATGCAGATAATCAGAGCTTATTACTTTACTATCATCAGTAATATTTGAAAAATATTTTATTGATCTGAATTCATCAGGCAATTCAAGTGAATCCACAGGTATTTTGTTATAATATGAGTAACGCTGTAGATAACTTCCTATTAAGTTTTCGAAGATAACCTCTGTCTCAACCCGGTAGAGATTTATAAATTCTTTTTCAAGTTTTCCATAATCTGTATATGAATTGAGAAAATCAATTCTTTTTTGTTTGAAACTATTCATTGCTTCTAGAAATTCTTTTGGAGATAAATTTCCTTTATTTGATTCCTCATAATAAGCCCTGTCCCACAGATTATTTATCTCAGTCTGATATAAGAAGTTATTTCTTGCTGAACCTTTTCCTTTAAAATTTAACGAATTTTCATCAATGCTTATGAATAGATCATCTCCGGGAAGTAAACATACATCATGTCTTGTTCCAACAATTACCATTCTGCCTGTAGCAATCCGTTCTATCGGAATACTTATGGAGAACTTATCATTACTATCTATTTGAGCAATATAGGTTTCTCCTCTTCCGGTAATAGGATTGTCTACAATAAATTCAAATTTCACATTTTCAGGATTTCCTGACAGAATCTCTCCCTTTATGTTGACAGCTTTCCCGGTATCTTTCCTGGAGCACGAAACAACTAATAATGTTGTAATAATAATTAAGAGTAACTTTTTCATTTTTATGTGTTTTGTTTATCTCTTGTAGATTATTTGTAGTACATATAGTAGCATGGATATTTCGTATACTTTTAGGCCCTTTGATGCGTTAACGGTGGATTTATTGTTTGAGTATTTCCATTAACAGGTAATTCAAATAAAGTTTTTCTTTGCCTACTTTTTCACTTGTAAGAAAACCTGCTTTTTCCATTTCCCTTAAATAATTACCCACTGTCTTCTGGTTACCCAATCCGGCTCTCTCCAGGAACTGTATTTTAGTATAGGGCAGGCGGAATAAAATCTCCATGAGATCTTTGGAGTAAACCCTGGGTAGCTGCTTTTTTATTTCAGCTCTCATATCACCCATAAGCTTATCAATTTTCGCTATGCGTTTCCGGTCTTTCCTTGCGGCCCGTTCCAGCATTTCAAGCATAAAGAGTATAAACTCCTGCCAGGCGTTCTTTTCTGTGACTGCTCTTAGTTTCCGGTAATATTCATTTTTGTTATTATTGATGTAGCTACTCAGATATAAAGCAGGTAAATCCAATAAAGCGTTTAATTTCAAGTACAGCAGAATGATAATCCTGCCTGTGCGGCCATTTCCGTCAAAAAAGGGGTGAATAGCTTCAAACTGGTAGTGAATAATGGCCATCTTAATCAGTGGATCAATATCATCCCCGGAGTGTATGAAATCTTCCAGGTTTTTCAACTTTTCCCTGATGATACTTTCACCTTCCGGTGGGGTATAAACAATTTTGCCCGTAGCCGGATTTTTAAGTTGCGTGCCCGGAGCATTGCGTATACCAGATGTATTCTCCTTAATTATTTGTACCAGTTTGATAAAAAGATTTGTTGAGAGGACAGGTCGCTTTTTCAAGGCTTCGAGTCCGTACCAGAGGGCATCTTTATAATGCAGTACTTCCTGAACAGCAGGATTATCAATTTTTTTTCGGCAATGGATAATTTGAAAAGTTCATCCTGTGTGGTAATAATGTTTTCAATAGCCGAGCTTGCCTGCGCTTCCTGCAAGTGTATCGTATCAATGAATAATGTGGGATTTGGCAAATTGGTGATAGCACCCTTTAATTCGGAAAGAGCCCTGCTGGCAGTAATTGTTTTTTTAAGAATAACTGCGCTCTCTATCTCTGCCTGAGGTGGCAAAAGGGGTAAATCATTGTATGGTTTTTCAGGCTTGAAAGCCATTCTACTGTCATGTCAACTATCAAAAGTCGGATAAAGTCGTTTTAACTTTATTCTTGCATCTTCTGTTTCAAATTGCCAATTAATCTTAGCTTCCTTGTTGTTCCTGGCTGTTTCCCATGCCCGGGTTTCCTTCTTAACCTCATCAATATTATCAATCCTTCTATTCAGGCACTGCCCCATAAGTACATTCAATTCAATCTCGGCCATGTTCAGCCAGCTTCCATGTTTTGGTGTATATACAAAAACAAATCTATCCCATATCTGTTTTGCCAGTTCCGGAGGAAATGTTTCGTATAAAGCTCCAGGTTTATGTGTTCCATAGTTATCCATTACTAAGATAATCTTTTCTGCATCTGGATATTGATCTGCAATTTCTTTTATGTATTCTGCCCAATCGGAATTTGTTTTTCTCTCTGTAACTTTTGTTAACCGTTTCCCGATTAAAGGTTCATTAGCCATGAAAATATTGCAAACCCCGCATCTTGTATACTCATAGTCATATTTTTCTAAGCTCCCCGGTTTTGCTTTAATCTGCAACCTCGTCTCTTTTATTAACTGCTTTGGCGACTCATCCATACAAACCACCGGATATCTGGGATCATAGGGCCGTTTATAAATCTCAAGAATCTTTTCCATATTGGCCACAAAGTCTCCATTTTGCAAGGGCGGTATAACCCAGCCCTGTTTTCTCCAGGGTTTTAATTCGTTTTTTTTAGTACCCGGCGTACCGTTTCATGAGAGATCTCGTCAATATATTCCAATTCAACAACCTTATCGGCCAACATTCTAAGTGACCATCTCACAAAACCTTCCGGCGGTTCACTGCAACTCAATGCAACTAAGTGAGCTTCAAAATCTCCATCAACTTTCTTTTTATATACCCGTTCTCCCTTGTGACCCTCCAATGCTATAGATAATCCTTCCTCGACAAACCTCTTTTTAACACGGTCAATTTTCTTCATGCTTATCTGTAAAATCCTGGAGATATCCTCATTCCTGGATTTATGCTCCTGGTATTCACCAACATCACAATTCAGCAATATAAGGGCATTTAAGACCTTTTGTGATCGATGGGATCCTTTGCTTACTATGATTTGCAATTCATCCCTTTCTTCTTTGGTTAATGTAACTGAATACTTAATCATGGCAGTTTTTATCCAAAGATACACATTTTATACGACATTACAAAGTTGACATGACACTACTATGTTTTAAACAAAGGCTTATTTTACTTATGTTTGCTTAACGAGGGTAAAAATAGCAAAAATTTACCTTTATATGAAATTTATGGGTAATTTTTACCTTCGATGCGTTAAAAGTTCTACAATTATATAACCCTTGGCGGGGTCAATTATAACGCCTGTGATTATTGCCTCTGTTGGTCTGTAAGGGGAAATAGCTTATGTTATTTGTGGGCATTACTCAAATTCAATACCTTCCACCTCAAGCTGTTCCTTTACATATTCTTCATACTTCCTGGTTCGGAAATCAAACCACTGCTCACGGTACTCGGATGTTTCAATCTCATCTTTGAAATTGGCAAATGGACTTTTCCTGGAGAGAATCTTATATAAATTTTCCTGCATTCTTTCATC
>JAYEGY010000058.1:0-3327 GCA_034659275.1 Bacteroidota bacterium
CCAATCATATTTACTACTGTCTCCCGGTTGCACAAAAGCGCCGTAACCTTCGCGTATTGGTACACCACCACCGCTTTTCAGGCCTATATTCCCATTTACATCGGCATATATAAAATTTTGACTTATGGAATTGAAGAAGGAAAGAGCCTCATTAAAATCATCCCAGTTTCCGGCCCTGTTTAACAGGTAAACAGCCTCCAATTCATTGCTCATATCATAACCTGACCAGCGCATGCTTAAATCATCTTCCTCAATATCACGAAATCCAGATATTATAGGTCCCCTGTGAGTATATTTAATTTCCAGTTCCCTGTCATCCTCGTTTTTTACCTTAATGGTTTCCTTAACGGTTTTTATATCTCTCCATTGACCATCAACCATGTACCTGGTTTTTTCTTCATTTGTTTTCTCAAGATAAAGATCCAGATCATCAACTGCAAGGTTTGTCATACCCCATGCTATTGTATCATTATGTCCTGCCACAATAAAGGGTTCTCCGGGAACTGCAACACCCGTAACATTAAGCTTTCCCGGAACCACCTGGTGCATCTGTATCCATATCCCGGGACTTGACAATCCGAGGTGCATATCATTGGAAAAAAGCGGTTTGCCGGTTTCTGACCGTTCACCGCTTACAGCCCAGTTGTTACTGCCATGAAAGGGTGTAATGCCCAGTTCTTTTACTTTATCTATGGCCTTTACAAAGTAAGCAACTGCCTCTATGTAATCATCACTGAATTCATAATCAGGGTAAACAGGCTCGACGGTAAAATCATAATAGGGTACCATGTTCATTGCAGTGTCTTTGCCGAATTCTTTTACCAGTTTATAAATAAAAACATCACCGGAAAGATTACCACTGGCAAGATCCCATCCCATATATCCAATGATATTGGCAGTATGTACAGCAGTCCAATCATCAGGTCTATAGCCCAGTATCCTGAATTCAGGGGGCAACTTCTTACCTGCCTTTTCTATATAGTAGTTTACGCCGCTGGCAAAAGATTCTATTTGATCGAGCCTCTCCTTATCAGTGTTTTGCAGTACCATTTTCGATTTTTCTGTCATGCGCAGGGACCTCAGAAAAAGATCTGTGTCTACATAGTGCTCACCAAGTATCTCCGATAACTCGCCTGTAGTCGCCCTGCGTATAAGGTCCATCTGCCATAGTCTCTCCTGGGCCATGATATATCCCACAGCCGTATACAGGTCAGATTCACTTCTTGCATATATGTGAGGCATGCCCCTCTCGTCGAAAATGACCTCCACTTCATCCTGCAGGACGGGAAGGCCAAGCTCTCCGTCGTACACCGGTTTTGCACCCTTACTGATACTTTTTACAATAAAAAACCCTGCTATTATGACTATAATCAACAGGGATATAATCGAATAAATAATGATCTTCAATGTTTTCATAAATCTGGTTTTTAGAAAACTTTAAGATAGCAAAAAAATGAATAGGCTTCCGCCTCCGCTACGGAAGAAACTTCGGCGGACAAAGAAGACTAAGGCTGATGCTAAAGTGTAATATTCTCACTAGCGTGGATATATCCCCGTCCATCGTAGACTGAAAGTAAAAACTGGGAAATTAATCCCTCAGAAATTCATTCGGATCATCTTAGAATAAGCTCAATAGTCTAAGAAGGCAATTTTGAGTAACGTGCAAAGCACCATATACTTTAATCTGCTGTTATATAAAGTGGCGCTCCCTTCCAAAATTATTGGAATTATTGTAAAAATTACCATAATAAAGGTATCAGGCGATATTTAACTTTTTGACTATAATCTTTATACCCCTCCAGTTCTGTCCGAAGTGTTTTGTCCTCATAATATGTTCTTATTAGTACAAGTGAGATCATAATACCAACAGGGACAAAACTCAGAACCGAACCAAATGCAAAAGGTAATGGTAAAGAACCTATCAACATTCCTAAGTAACCAGGATGGCGTACAATACTGTATGGACCACTCTCAATAATTTTATGACCTCTATCTTTCTGGATCCGTACAGTGCCTTCGAAAAAAGGATTATGAAGCATAGGCCAAACTGATAATATTGCTGATATTACATAAAGTCCTATTCCTAAATATAATAAGTTGAATGGTAATGAAAAAATATCAAATCTATAATCCAATCCTGCAATCACAGGAGTTATCACAATTGCAAAAAGAAAGTATGTAATAATAACTATCTTATCCTTTTTCTCAGTCCCTTTTTGCATCTTACCTCGCTGGTTTAATAACTCGGGTGCTTTTTTCATCAATATAAAACCGCTTATTAATGAACCAAAAATATAAACACCGATATATATCCAGGCTCTTAATATGTCGATTCTTCCTGAGGCAATAAAATAAAAAATTCCGGTTACAATTATCCAACGAAAAGGTGAGGTAAGTGCGTTAATACCTGCTCTGGAAAATTTTATTTTATTAAACATTGTAAATAGCTTTACTTATAAGTAGTAAGATGTTTCTGATCTATCTTAAATATCCTCATAATTATGCTCCCCTTCAATTATGGATCAATGTCTAATTAGTGCCTGCAAGAAAACTTGCAATTAATTGTCATACAATGAATTAATGTTGATATCCGGGTAGAGCGGTTCGTTACCTCCCCGCTCCCCCACAGACCCGGACGAGCAGCTTTCCCGCATCCGGTTCCTCAGTAATTAGATTCGCTTAGACGCATCATAAGAATGAGCAATAAAGGGTTTAATAAGAGGATTCCATCGATTAACCAACTGGACAAAGGATTCCCATTTCCATTTTGGTTTACCGCCTCTGCGATTAAGCCATTTAAGGAGAGAGCGCTTAACTTGTACAAAGAAACAGCTAATACCTCTGGAATTAAAGGTAATGCCGTAATATGAGTAGTGCCCACGCAACTTAACATTAATGGCTGTAATCAAGTCTCTGAGTTTCATGTGACGATTCAGCTTGATAAATTTGCTGATATTCATTATAGCCCTGGTCAGCCGTTTGGAGCTGGTCTTGCGCTTAAGAACCTTAAATCCTTTTCGGCTCATTCCCAAATAATGAGTAAAACCAAGAAAGTCAAAGCTCCTGCCAGACTCGCCCCTCTTGCTGTTCAGGTCTATCATCTTCGTCTTTTCAGGATGTAATGTCAGTTCATATTTAGCGAACCTTTTCGGTAGAACCTTCATTACTCTTTCTGCGTCTGATTTGTCTGTAAATCCCAGAATAAGTCGAGTCAACCCGGGGAGCCTCCCCCCGAGTTGCTCACAGCACCGGACGTGAACCTCTCAGCTCATCCGGCTCCTATTGTCCAATCGACGGCTTGAGACCAATTTGCCAATGATAAAATAG
>JAYEGY010000059.1:0-16623 GCA_034659275.1 Bacteroidota bacterium
GGAATTATCCGAATACAGGAACAAGGACAGCTACTAGTACACAGGCAACGGGGTTGACTACTTTCGATGATTTCCAGCTTGGCCTTCTGATGTCATCATACAGAAGTGCCGGGACAGGAAACTGGGAACAATCATCATCATGGGAAGTATTTATCGGTAGCTCCTGGGTTTCTGCACCTGCCCCTCCTTCAGCAGCAGGAAATGATGTTACTATTCTTTCACCTCACACAATAACAAACACTTCAACTCTTACCATTGATGAACTTACCGTGGATCCGGGAGCAAGCCTGATAATGTCGTCCAATATATCAGTGCCTGACGGCACAGGCACTGACATTACTATAAACGGAACACTTGACTGTGGGGGATCATATATCATCTCGGGTGACGGATCATTCTACCTGGCCAGTGGTGCAAGCATCCTGATAGGCTCACCCGAAGGTATAACTTCCTCGGGGGCAACCGGTAATATACAGACAGCCACCCGCACCTTTATTACAGGAGCTAATTATACTTATAATGGTACAGCTGCGCAGGTAACTGGCAATGGTCTGCCTTCCACCGTGAATAACCTCACCATAGATAATTCCTCTGGTGTCACCCTTTCAGCTTCAGTTACTGTGAACGGTACCCTGAACCTGACAGATGGTGCCCTCACCACGGGATCAACAACACTTACCTTTCAAAACTCTGATACACCGATTGCCAGGAGTTCAGGCACTATTACTACAGATGCCTCCACCAATATAATATTTGGTACACCGGGTAATACAGGTGGTGCATCATTCACTCTCCCTTCGGGGGCTTTCACTTCGGCTCCTACTATTAACAACCTCACGATTAACAGGGCCAACACCCTAACGCTGGGCGACCAGATGATATCTGTTTACGGTATCTTATTATGTAACGGCCCACTTACCACTGCCGGTAATCTTACCCTACTCTCCGATGCCTCGGCAACTGCACTGATTGACGGTTCAGGCAGTGGCACGGTAACAGGTGATGTCACAATGCAGCGTTACCTGCCGGTGGGCTTCGGATATAAATATTTCAGCTCACCCTTCCAGGCAGCTACTGTGAGTGAGTTCGGAGATAATATGGACCTTACCTTCTGGTTCCCCACTTTTTATGAATATGATGAGAGTAGGACCACTTCGGGATGGGTGGATTATACCGATCCCGGGGGCATACTTCAACCCATGCATGGCTATGCTGTTAATTTTGGCAATGCATCAGCTCCGAACACTGTGGATGTAACAGGCGAGGTAAACAACGGATCACTGTCAATAACTCTGTATAACAATAATAACACTTATACCCAGGGCCTCAATCTCGTCGGGAATCCATACCCTTCAGCCATCGACTGGGATGCGGCAGGTGGATGGACAAAAACAAATATTGACGATGCTGTTTACTATTTTAAGGCAAGTGCAACAGATGAATACGGGGGCACCTACAGTTCCTACATAAACGGAGTGTCAAGCGATGGCATTGTTTCCAATATCATTCCATCTATGCAGGGATTCTTTGTCCATGTATCCGATGGAACTTATCCCGTTACCGGAACGCTGGGAATGAACAATAATGTAAGGCTTAACGACCGCACCCAGAGTTTTACAAAATCGAAAAAAACAAAAAAAGCCGGGTCAAAATTATTTCCACTGATCCGTATTGCAGCTGAATTTGAAGATGACAACACAAGTACTGATCCCCTGGTTGTATACTTTCATGATAGCGCTTCTGAGAGCTTCGACAGCGAATTTGATGCACTTAAAATTTTAAATACCGATTTTAAAGTACCCAACTTCTATGCTACAGTGAATGATAAAAAGCTCTCGATAAATGCTCTTCCGACAGGATTTGAAAAACCGCTAAGCATACCACTGGGTCTCAAGACCAACCGGAGCGGAACAGTTAAATTTAAACTTCTTGCTCTCGATAATTATTTTTCTGATATGGACATCTGCCTTTATGATAATAATACAAATCTAAGGCAGGTGCTCGGTAATGACTCAGTATATACAATAATGCTGGAATCAGGCGAATACCATAACAGGTTCTACCTTGAGATTAGGGACATAAGCACAAGCATAGAGAAACCTTCATCCAATAATGCCATTTTTGATATTTACAGTTCAGGCAATTTACTTAAAACCAATATATATGCCGTCAATGGCAAGGAAGGAATATTATCTGTTTTCAACCTCACCGGGCAGCTGGTAATGAAAAAGATTATAAGGCAACCGGGCTATTATGAGTTCAAAGCTCCTGCATACAGGGGGATATATATCGTTAATTACAGATCTGGCACCAGGACCAGCTCCAGGAAAATATTTGTGGGTAAATGATGAATACCAATAATAGAATATATAAGAAGATAAAAACCATTACCTCAACTGTAATGTTGTTTCTGTTTCTTATTACATCGTCGGATTCAATTGCGCAGGAACCACCTCCACGACCAATTAATATAACGGTGACTGCCCAGCAATTGACTTTTGGCGCATTTACCCACGGTGCAATTGGGGGTACAGTTACAGTCAGCCCCACCGGTATACGATCATCCACGGGTGATGTTATTTTACTGGGCCTTGGTTATCCTTTTTACCCAACCGAATATGAGGTCGTTGCCAATCCAGGCACTGTCATATCCATTCTAAACGGACCCGGTGCAGTACTGGCCGGCAGCAATGGGGGCTCAATAACACTCACTGTCGGTAATTCGGACCCCCCATCACCTTTCGTAACATCACCACCCTTTCCAAACCTGGTCTATGTAGGAGGAACAATAACAATAGGTAATGCCGCTTCCAATCCTCCGGGCACTTATAGCGGCACCTACGATGTTACATTTGTACAGGAATAATTACTCATAATTAACCGCGGGAGGAAGAATGAAAGAGAGCAAAGTATGTAATCAAAAATTAAAACCAGCCATACTTTCGCTCCCGGCAATTTTAGCAATATCACTGTCATTCTTGCTCTTAATGCTCCCCCTTAATAGTCTTTACGCCCAGGATGAAGAGGAGTATTATGAGATCTCTGTTAACCTTGAAGTTCCACGAGTGGGTGGGACAGAGATCGAAGCCCTAATCAAGGGCAAAGAACTTTACCTCGCGATAACAGACTTGTTTGATTTTCTAAAAATAAAAAATACACCATCTCCTGATTTTGAATCTGTATCAGGCTTTTTTATTAAGCCCGACAATGAATACCTGGTAGACAGGAATGAGAACCAGATCCATTATAATGATGAGATTATCAAACTGAACCCGGGAGATTTAATAAAAACTGAAACTAACCTCTATCTCAAGGTTTCATACTTCGGCGACATATTTGGACTCAACTGTATCTTCAATTTCCGGTCCTTATCGGTGAAATTGGAAACACAGCTGGAAATACCTCTTATACGTGAAATGAGGCAGGAAGAAATCCGGAAAAATCTAAGCAGGTTAAAAACCGGCATGACAGAGGCTGACACTGTTATAGAAAGGACCTATCCCCTGTTCAAGTTTGGTATGGCCGACTGGTCAGTTCTTGCCAGTGAACAAATCGACGGTCCGGCAAATGCCCGGCTCAACCTCACCCTTGGTGCGATGATCGCAGGGGGAGAAGCCACAGCTTCTATTAATTATGATAGCCGGCAAGCATTCACCGAGAAACAGCAATACTACCTATGGCGATATGTCAATAATGAACATAAGCTTTTAAGACAGGTAAAAGTAGGCAAAATACCGACTTACTCCCATTCTACAATATACAATCCGGTTGTGGGAGTGCAGTTAACAAATACACCAACAACTTTCAGGCGCTCTTTCGGAACATATACTCTCAGCGACCGTACTGAACCAGGCTGGACAGTGGAGCTGTATGTCAACAACGTCCTTGTGGACTACGAAAAAGCAGATGCTTCGGGCTTCTTCACTTTCGAAGTACCACTTGTATATGGAAATACGATGGTAAAGCTCAAATTCTATGGCCCCTGGGGTGAAGAACAAACACGTGAGCAGAATATCAATATACCCTATAATTATCTTCCTGCCGGAACAATGGAATATACATTGAGTGGTGGTATTGTTGAGGATGGATCGGCCAGTAAATTCGGCAGAGCCGACCTTAACTATGGCCTTTCCGAACACATAACTCTTGGAGCAGGTTTTGAATACCTTTCTTCTGTTTCATCGGGCCCCCTGATGCCATACCTTACAAGCTCTGTAAGGATAAGCAACAATCTCCTTCTTACCGGTGAGTATATTCACGGAGTGAAAGGTGGTGGTGCACTGACTTACCGCTTGCCTTCACACCTGCAGTTTGATATTAAATACAGTAAATATGACAAAGACCAGGAAGCGATAAACTATAACTACCTTGAAGAGCGTAAGGCCGTTGTATCGCTACCACTACGTATAGGTAACTTTTCTTCATATAACCGCATAAGTATAAACCAGCTTGTCCTTCCAATGTCAAAGTATACTACCGGCGAATGGCTGTTTTCCTCATCTTTTGCACGAGTGAGTACCAATCTTACCACATATGCTATTTTTATCGACGAGGTCGATCCATATATTTACAGTAATCTCTCACTGGCTTTCCGCTTACCCTGGCGGTTAACAATCATTCCCCAGGCTCAATATGGGTACACAAAAAAAAGATTTTTATCGGCTAAACTGAAAATCGAAAAGCACCTTCTGGATCATGCTTTCCTGAACCTATCCTTCGAGAAGGATTTCAGGAGTAATATGAACATGGCCGAACTGGGCCTAAGATATAATTTCGCCTTTGCCCAGACCGGCGCTACGGCCAGGCATTCGCAATCTGTTACAAGCCTTGTTCAATATGCAAGGGGAAGTTTCATTAATGACCGTCCTGGCAAATACCGCAGGGCCGATAACAGGCCACAGGTAGGCAAAGGAGGGATTATAATAAAACCCTTCCTTGATTATAACTCAAACGGCAAAAGAGACCCCGGTGAAAACGCTGTGCCCGGACTTAACCTTCGTGCAAATGCCGGACGGGTTGATAAATCAGAAAAAGACACCACAATAGCTATTATAGGACTGGAGCCTTATACAAGCTGTTTTATTGAACTTGATCCCAACAGTTTCTATAATATTGCCTGGAGGCTTCCCTATGAAAGTCTGAGCGTTAAGGTTGATCCCAACATTATGAAAAATATAGACATACCTGTCAGTGTAGTGGGCGAGGCTGCAGGCTTCGTCAGGGCCGACCGTGACGGAGAAATAAAAGGATTGGGGCGAATAATTGTTAAATACTTTAACGAAAATAACAGGCAGGTAGCAAGTGTACTTACTGAGTTAGACGGGTATTACAGTTATTTTGGTCTCAGACCCGGTGAATACTACGTCAGGGTGGACACCTCTCAGCTTACTAAACTTGGTATGTACGCTGAACCTGACTCAGTAGGATTTGCTATAGAAAAATCACTGGAAGGAGATATAGTCGGTGATCTTGACTTTACCCTTTACATGAGGCCTGTTGACACGGCAGTGGTTGATACAACTCCAAAAAAACCTGAACCTGTCACCAGGGTTGACAGTACCTATATGATCATACATGAAGTAACCGAAGAACTGATAACAATTTCGGAAGACTCATGGGCCATACAGCTTGGAGCATTCACACATAAGCCCTATGCTGATAGGATGCGGGCGACACTGGAGCGATTGCTGGAGAAAGATGTTGAAATAGTAATTGAGGGTGGATTTTACAAGGTGAGGATACTGGAGCTTAAGGACAGGGAGGAAATTGACGAAAATCTGGAAATACTTAATGGATTGGGCTTTAACGAATTCTGGGTGATAAGACTGAAAGCCAAACAACAACAGCTTGTCCTATCTGAAGTACGCGACTCTGTATTACAGGTTACCGAAACAGTAGTTGGTGAAGAAAGGCCGGGCCTTGTACCCGAAATGACAATTCAGATAGGAGCCTTCAGGAATAAAGCCTATGCAGATGCCTTAGTCGACAGACTGTTGTTCTCACTCGATAAGAAACTCGTTATAGTGCCTGAAGACAGCTACCATAAGGTCAGAATTACAGGTTTTGAATCAAGGGAAGAAATGGAAGAAATTATACCTTCCCTGGGCATACTCGGTGTTGATGATATATGGATATTACCTGTGGAAGAAATGAAAGTTGATACTGTCCGGGCAGAACGTGAGCCAGCAGAACCTGCAGATATTATGGATGTTCGTCTCGAACCAGAGAAACCCGATACTACCCTTGTTGAGGAAGGCCTTAAGGTGAGGGAGCCTCAAATTGCATTACAGGTTGCCCTATATCCAAAACGCACCCAGGCAATGAGGGCTAAACGAAAGATTGAAAACAGGCTGAACCTTCCTGTTGAAATTGTACAACAATGGGATTATTACAGGGTAATAGTGACAGGTTTCTTCACCCGTGAGGAAACATATAAATATTATCCCGAACTGGCAGGCCTGGGATTCGACAGTATCATACTGATAGATAATTCTGAGAAATAATCCCCCTTAGGTACAATATTTGTGGTTATTTCGTAGGGATTGTCCCATAACTGTCATCCTGAGCAACGCGAAGGATCTCTATTCGGAATACCAGCAACTTAGATCCTTCACGTCCCGACTTCGCTAAGGCTTCGTCGGCAGGCGTTCAGAATGACAAACAATGCAAATCATGAAAACAAATATCAATTTCCTGTTTACCTTACTGGCAGTATTAATCCTTATACCTTCCTGCGAAAAGAAACCTGCCCCGGAGGAAGAAATCCCTCAGATCGTCCTCCGTAAAAAATCCGCCGAGATCATCGAGGCCGACCAGTTATTCGCCTTTGAATTGTTCAGGGAAGTGCTTACAGCCAGCGAGGAAGATAATATTATGATCTCTCCCCTGAGTGTGTCATATGCCCTGGGAATGACTTATAACGGCGCTGCCGGCACTACCCTGGATGCTTTTAACAGTGTATTGCATTTCGAAGGCCTTACAAAAGAAGAGGTCAATGAAAGCTACAAGGACCTCATGGATCAACTAATACACCTTGATGAAGAGGTGGAGTTCTCCATTGCCAACAGTATATGGTACAGGCTGGGGTATAATGTGCTGGCCGATTTTATCGATACCAACAAGGAATATTTCGATGCCATGGTCAGTGAACTGGATTTTAACGATCCACAGGCAGTGGATATAATCAATGACTGGATAGAAGAGCAAACGAACGGGAAGATAAAAGACATGCTGGACTATATTCCGGGTGACGCAGTGATGTACCTGATCAACGCTATTTATTTCAATGCCGCATGGAAATACCAGTTTGACAAGGACGAGACACAAAGCGGCACATTTTACCTTGAAGACGGCAATGAGCACCATGCTGATTTCATGAAGGTCAACGGAACATTCAGATATACTGCCACGGAGGATTTTAATGCCGTGGAACTGCCTTATGGCGACAGTACTTTCAGCATGGTGGTCATGGTTCCTTTACAGGACATAAAAGTTGAAGACCTGGTTGCCCGGATGGATGTGTCTAACTGGAATGAATGGTTCACTCATTCGGAAGTGACAGATGTCCAGGTTACACTACCCAAATTCAAATATGAATGGAAAGACCTGTTGAACGATGCCCTGATCAACCTGGGACTGGGAGTGGCATTTAGTGGCGGTGCTGATTTCAGCCTTATCACACCGGGTGGTGGCATTTTTATTTCAAGGGTGATACACCAGACTTTCATTGATGTCCAGGAAGAAGGTACCGAGGCTGCTGCAGCTACAATTGTTGAATTGAGAGAATCAGCCGGCCCGCCCCAGCCAATCTTCTTTAATGCCAACAAACCCTTTCTCTACGTGATAAAAGAAAACTCCACAGGTGCTATCCTGTTTATGGGTAAGGTAGGCAAACCGGAATATAACTGATTTTTGCAAAATATCTGCAGGGATTCCTCAACTTATCAATAAAATTCTTTCAGGTAAAATGTTTAATTTTATACCTGTGAGATTTTTATTGTTCCACTTGCAATAGGACAATTCAAACGACATAGTCTTTTTATCTCTTAAATTCGCTCAAATGAAACAAATCAGGCTCATTAAAGAAATTGCACTCATGCTGTTTCTTATCTCTGTAAGCCTATCCTGTGCAGTCAATCCGGTTACAGGCAAAAGGCAGCTCATGCTGATATCTGAAGCACAGGAAATACAGATGGGTGCAGAGTACGATCCACAGGTAATAGCCACCTTCGGCGAATATAAAGATGAACAGATTCTCTCATTCATCCGGGAAAGAGCTTATGAGATGGGTAAAATATCACACCGCCCCAACCTTGAATACCATGTCAAAATACTTGACTCACCCGTTGTTAATGCTTTTGCTGTACCGGGTGGCTATATTTATCTCACCCGGGGCATACTGGCACAGTTTAATAACGAGGCTGAGATGGTTGGAGTGCTGGGCCATGAAATGGGGCATATCACTGCCAGACATTCAGTCAGCACCCAGAGCAAGCAAACCCTGGGACAATTGCTTCTGATAGGTGGTATGATAGCCTCGGAGGAATTTGCATCATATGCCCAGTATGCATTGCAGGGAATGCAACTGTTGTTTTTGAAATTCAGCCGTGACAATGAACGCCAGGCAGACCAGCTGGGTGTAGCCTATTCGTCACAGATAGGATATGATGCCGGTAAGATGGCTGACTTTTTCAGGGTCCTTGAAAAGATGAGCCTTCCCCCGGAACAGGGCGGCGTGCCTACCTTCCTCTCAACACATCCCAGCCCGGCCAACCGTTACAACTCGGTGAAAGAAGATGCAAGAATGTGGCAGGACAGCCTTGAACAATCGACATGGAAGGTAAACACTGAGAACTATCTAAACATGATCGACGGTATAATATACGGAGAAGACCCAAGGCAGGGCTACGTTGAAGGAAATACTTTCTACCACCCGGAATTGAAATTCATGTTTTCATTTCCTTCCGGCTGGCAATTTCAAAACCTTCCGGCACAGGTTAATATGGCCCCGGCTGATGGAAAAGCCCTTATAGTATTTACTGGTGTCTCCGCTTCTTCCCTTAATGAAGCTGTAAACTCATCCCTTGAAAAGTTGGGACTGAAGCCTATAGAAAGTGACAACACCACAATCAATGATTTACCGGCTATAATAACAGTATCCAAACAGGAATATCAGGATCAAACTACCGGACAGAAAAACACCAATATGGTAATGTCCTGCTTCCTTGATTATGATGACACTTTTTATGTTTTCCATAGTGTCACTTCTGAAGCAGATTACGACAGATACGTAAATGATTTCACAGCAACCATGGGTAACTTCTCGAGGTTAACCGATCCTTTGAAATTGAATAAAAACCCCCTTAAACTCCTTGTTAAACACGTGCATCGCACAGGCAGCCTTGAAAATGCTTTTAGCTATTATGGCATCGAGCAGGATAAGATGGATGAGCTGGCTTTGCTTAACAACCGTGAGCTTAATGACATAGTACAGGCCGGCACCTTAATTAAAGTAATTGGATATTGATTCCAGATAAATGGGAAAGAGGATAATTATCACTACGAGATTTAAAACATTGCTGCCATTATTAATGGCATTAATTGTAAATATAAGCGAAGCCCAGGTAAGTATAAGCCAGGAGGAATGGGTAATACCTACTTACCGGGTAGCGCTTGCGGATAAAAACCCCATGTTCTTTAAAAACGAATCCTACCAGGGTGCATCAAGGCATATATACCCATACGCCCTGAATGATGTGTTTTCAAAACAAAAGACTGATAAGGCGTGGAAGACTTTAATACTTGAAAATAAATACATTAAATTGTGCATAACGCCAGAGATAGGTGGTAAAATATATTACGCTACAGATAAAACCACTGACTATAATTTCATTTATAAAAATGATGTGGTAAGACCTGCCTATATCGGTATGACCGGTGCCTGGGTATCTGGAGGCATTGAATGGGACGTCCTGCATCATCACAGGGCATCAACTTTTCTACCTGTTGATTATGAACTGGTTGAAAATAGTGATGGAAGCAAAACGATCTGGATCGGTGAGACTGACCTCCGCCATCGCATCAGGTGGACTATCGGGATTACTGCATTCCCCGGTAAATCATATTTCCGGGCCCGCATTAAAATACATAATTCAACTTCATATATGCACTCATTCCTTTACTGGGCCAATGTAGCTGTCCATACCAATGAAAATTACCAGGTGATATTTCCGCCCAGTGTCCAATTTGCCACATACCATGCCAAAACAGAATTCACACACTGGCCAATCTCCAGGGAAGTTTACCGCGGGCAGGATTTTACAGAAGGCGTGGATGTCAGCTGGTGGAAAAATTCTGTCACCTCAGCATCGTTCTTTGCACACGACCTGAAAGAAGACTTTATGGGAGGCTATGACCATGGGAAAAACACCGGCACAGTGCATATCGGTGACCATAATATTGTCAAAGGAGCCAAGGTATGGGGATGGGGGTCAGGACCGCGTGGGCAGCTTACCGAGGCAGAACTGACCGAAAATGCGGGACCATACCTTGAATTGATGACCGGTGCTTACTCCGATAACCAGCCTGATTACAGCTGGATAAAGCCTTACGAGGTCAAATTTGCAGAACAATACTGGTATCCAGTAAAGGATATAGGAGGATTTAAATACGCAAACCTAAATGGCGCTGTAAACCTTGAAAAGAAGGATGACAATAGTGTATTTATAGGATATTATTCAACACAGGAAATAGAAAATGCCAGGATAGTCCTTAAAAACAAGGATGAAGTGATATTCGAAAAAAACGTACGAATATCACCGGAATTTACCTTAACGGAGTCAGTTAATGTCGAAGGGGCATTCAAAATGACTGATCTTTACACAGAAATGGTGAATACAGAAAACGGTGAACTGCTGTTGTCATACGAACCCGTAGAAAGGGAATATACTGAAGAACTACCCGAAGCGGTAAAGAGTCCCCCGGCACCCGAAGATATCGAGACCATTGAAGAAGTTTTCCTGACAGGTAAGCGAATTGAACAGTTTTATAACCCCAGGATCGATCCCATGGATTATTATGAGGAAGCTTTAAACCGCGATCCCGGTGACGTCCGTACAAATATTTCAGCTGGTAACATTTTACTGAAAAACGGTGATTATTATAATGCCAGGAAACATTTCTGCAAGGCCATTAGCAGGTTAACGAGGAATTACACAAGGCCATACGACTGCGAAGCGCTGTACCTGGAAGGAATAGCCTTAAAAGCACTGGAATTGTATGATGACGCAATTGATACACTGTACCGTGCTACCTGGGACTATGCCTTTCACTCGGCCGCTTATTATGAACTGGCACAGATATCTGTTATTAGGGGTGATTATAATAAAGCTCTCGATGAGATTAACGAGTCACTTGCAACAAATAGCAGGAATAACAGCGCTATTTGCCTCAAGGCATCAATCCTGAGGAGGATGGGCGAGTATGGAAGTGCTGAAAAGATTATCGAACCTGTCCTTAGCTCCGATCCCCTTGATTTCAGAGCTGCAAATGAATCTTTCCTGCTGGCAAAAGCATCAGGTAAGCAGTTTAAATCTGATAGAGAGCTCAATGCCCTTAACAGGAAAATGAGAGACTTCGACCAAAATTACATTGAACTTGCCACGGGATATATCAACGACGGACTGCCTGAAGAGGCAGAAGATATCCTTCTTCGTTACACCGGTAAGAATCCGATAGTAAGTTATTACCTTGGCTACCTGGCAGCCAGGAAAGGAAATGATAAAGAAGCTGAAAAATATTTTAATGATGGCTCTTCTCAATCTGTTGATTATTGTTTTCCCTTCCGCCTTGAAACCGTCAAAGTTCTTGAAACAGCCCTTGAATATAATCCCGCATACGGAAAGGCATATTATTACCTTGGTAACATACTTTACGAAAAGCAGCCGGGGAAAGCAATAGAACACTGGGAAAATGCAGTGAAATATAATCCGGATCTTGCCGTTGCCCACCGTAACCTGGGATGGGCATATTATCAGCATCAGGATAATGGATACAAGGCTATCAAGGCATACGAAAAAGCAATTGAGCTCGACAGGAATGAGCCGCTATATTATGTGGAGCTCGACCGTCTTTATGAGATGAGCAATGCGCCCATTGAGAAAAGGTTAAAGTTGTTTGAAGGCAACAATGATGTAGTGAGCAAACGTGAAGATGCCTTTGCACGACAGATTGCCGTGCTAACACTGGCCGGGGAGGCAGGCAAGGCAGTGGAATATTTAAAGGGAAAGGAATTTACCTTGCGTGAAGGGAATTCAGGCATAAGAGACATAGTTATCGATGCCTATCTGGTATTGGGTTTGGAGTATCTGAAAGAACAGCAGTATCATAAAGCCCTTGAGACTTTTCTTCAGGCCCGGGTGCCCGAAGAAGAAGCAAGCGTCAGCAGGGCCGGGAACAGGAATATACAGGTCAACTATTATATTGGCCTCGCGCATGATGCACTCGGTAATACTGAAGAAGCAGACAATTATTTCAGGCTCTGCGCTGAGATGGAACCAGGAAATTCGGGATACATAAGGTATTACAGCGGCTTGGCTAACCTTAAGCTGGGGAAGGAAAAAGAAGCTTCAAAAATCTTTGATTCACTGATTGAAGACGGGCGGGAACAATTAAACCGGAGTACTTCTTCCGGGGTTGATTTCTTTGCCAAGTTCGGTGCCCGCGAGGCTGAAAATGCAAGGTTATCAAATGCATATCTGCTTAAAGGACTTGGTCATAAGGGCCTTGGTCAGGATAAACAGGCCACCGAAAACCTGAATAAAGCCGTAGAACTTTCGACAGCCAATCTATATGCAAGACTAGAGCTGCAGGACCTTAAACATCTAAAATTCAACAACTAAAGACGGGTGGTCTTGACTTAGGGACCTTTTTGATTTATATTGTAAGAAAATAAGGTTGTGATCTGACCTGTAGACGGTCATATCCTAAATCATAAGCAATGATTCAATACTTCATCAAAGAGGCATTGAAATCTTATATTTCATACTATTCCAGAAACCTGACATGAAAATCCGTCTCAGTTTATTTTTCCCTTAATTCCCGCTATTATGTTCTTCCTGTATCCTGCACCTGCAGCAGCCCAGGAGCCGATCATCTTATCAAAATTTGAGGGTGAGCTTAATTTTGACGGAATTTGTGACGAGGCCAGCTGGGATAAAATCTCACCCTTGAAACTCATCACTTTCGCCCCCGATTACGGAGCTGAACCTGCTGAAGAGACAATAGTTAAAATAGCATACGACAAGGATTATTTATATGCCGGTGCAATATTATCCGACAGCAATATTGATAAAGTTAAAATCCAGTTGAAAAGGGATGACTGGAAATATGAATGCGACTGGTTGGCCATTGTCCTCGATACTTTCAATGATAAGGAAAATACCGTTGCCTTTTGTACTTTACCCTCCGGAGGTAGAACAGACGTTGCTTTTTCAAACGATATAGAGGTATTGATGAGGGACATGAACACAAACTGGAATACCTTCTGGGACGTCAAAACCACCGTTTATGATAATTAATGGCAGGTCGAAATGCGCATACCCTTCTCAAGTCTGAGATATAATGAAGTGGATGGTAAGATTATTATGGGGCTCGGCGTGATGAGATACCTGCCATATAGGAATGAGATGTATAGCTTACCCACGGCAGAAAAAGAACAGGGAGGCTGGGGTGCCTGGAAAGCATCCCAGACACAGGAGGTAGTATTGAAGGATATCAGCACTAAAAACCCTGTCTATATCACACCTTATGTGCTGGCGGGTATTAACAGGGAAAACAGTCTTAATGAAGCAGGTACACAATACGAGGACTTAACAAAACCAGAATGGGATATCGGGATGGATGCAAAATTACGTGTATCAGATAAGCTTACCCTGGACCTTAGCTTGAATACAGATTTTGCCCAGGTCGAAAATGACAATCAAAGGGTGAACCTCACCAGGTTCCCTCTATTCTTTGAAGAAAAAAGGCAATTCTTCCAGGAAAGGAATACCAATTTTGAGTTTAACTTCGACCAGTATAACAGGCTTTTTCATACACGGAAGATAGGTCTGTATAACGGACAGCCTGTTACCGTATATGAAGGAGGCAGGCTGGTAGGAAGACTAAAATCATGGGACCTTGGCTTTCTTTCGATGCAAACAGCTCCTTATAAAGACGAGCTTCTGTCAGAGAATTTCACCGTTCTCCGGCTTCAAAAAGATGTGATAAATGACCGGTCCACGATCGGAGGAATTATTACCAACAGGATGAATTTCAGCGGAGGATATAATACCGCTTATGGTATCGACGGCTTATTCAACCTCTTTGGCAATGAATACCTCAGGGCAATGTGGGCGCAAACATTTGAAAATGGGCAGGACAACCGGGTGTTATCATCCGCTCCCGCCAGGATTTTTGTACAGTGGGAGAGACGTAAAAAGGAAGGTCTGGCTTACAGGTTGAACTATAACTATGCTGGCAGGGATTATAACCCCGGGATGGGCTTTGAAAGCAGGAGAAATTATTCAAGGTATGGATTAGTGATTTCATACAACTGGATCAATGATAATTCCTGGCTGTATAATCATGGATTTTCCCTTGAAAGTTATCTGTATTCCGATAATCTAAATGAGATTACTGAAACTTCAGCCGTGGATTTTGGCTGGAATTTTGAATCAAGGGCAGGAATGACAGGTGGATTAGATGCCATCATGTCATACGAAAACCTTCTTGAAGATTTCAATCCATATCCTGAGCTCTCAATACCTTCAGGAGAATACCGATTCCTTTTCTTTGAGGGAAATATATATTCACCGAGGGGAAGGTCTTTTGTCATTGGAACAACTTTCAGCACAGGTAAGTGGTATGACGGCTGGTCTAATAGTATAACTCTTACACCTTCTGTAATAATAAAACAAAGGCTCCAACTGGATGGCACCTATTTGTACTCCATGGCTAGCCTGCCTGAAAGGGACCAGGAATTCCATTCCCATATCGTTAGGCTGCGTGGCCAGCTGGTATTCAATACGAAATTATCTATGTCTGCATTTGTTCAGTACAGCAGCATATCCAAATTAATCCCTGCCAATGTCAGGCTTCGATATAACCCCAGGGAAGGTAATGACCTTTATATTATTTATGATGAAGGTTTTAATACCGACAGATACCGCCTTGTACCTGCACTACCTGTTTCAAAACTGCGCACCATAATGCTGAAATATACATACACCTTCATCCTCTAAATGTAACAAATAAAGTCAGTAGGTGTTATTTAATGCCCTTATGCCCTGGATTCTCATCAAAATTAACATGCTATTCATCAAAATAAATATTTCTTTGAAACAATTATATGCTGTAATTTTATGGCAGTGTAACATGTTGATTCCCTGTTGATAAATATGCCATAAGGTTTTATATCCACCATGATACTCCCGATCTGTTGATAAAAATTAATGTTTTTTTGACGTATGATCTTGTTTTTCCGATGAACAGTTTATATTTATTGACTTTCATTGAAATTACTTAGACCAATAATTCTTAAAACTACCTGAATATGCCAATTACAGGGCATTTGAGATTTGCATTTGGTATTTCTATGGCATATTTTTATTATACTATAAATTATAAAGTGAGCACCTGGCATAATTTAGTTTAGCTATGCTTAATGGTAATTATATATATACCGAGGAAAAAGAACTTATTGTAACTACTCTGAGTGAGGAGACAGCCTGGGGTGGATGCCTTGAGGGAGCAGGTGATGAGTGGTGGTATTACCTTGAAGTGGATACCAGGACGGATAAGCAAACAGGTCAAAGGATTCGCGTTGCATCCACTGAAACTCTATGGGCTGCCAAATTCACTGATGCAGGCACTGTTACTTACGATCCCGTACTAAACACCATTACTGTATGCTTGAGAGAGGGATGGTCACTTCAGGACGTCAAAGAACCAGTTAAAATACAGGGATATAATAAAATACCGGCCGACAAGCCTTCATCAATATTGTTTACTACCTACAAAGGAAAAGAAACAAGCGTAAAAGTTGAACCTTACAGCTATTACGCTATACAACTTGATATACAACTCTCTGCCTGAAAATATGCAGGAAGTATAGTTCATCGATCCAGATACTATTATCTCACTAAAGCTTAAACTGCAAATAACTAGGGTATTAAGCTTGTTTTGAATTTCGAATATTGAATACCGAATGTCGAATGATGAAGGAAGTGGGTGGATAATTCACGACTAATCAATCCTGGCTAAAATAGCATTTAAAAATCAATAGGACATTCATACAATTCCATTGTTTATTGGAATTCGAAATTCGTTATTCGTTATTCGACATTCATAACCTTCGTTAAAAGCAGTTAGTAGGATAGAGAATACCATTTAAAAAATTGTTGGAAAAACTCATCAGTAACAAAACTGTTTATAACGAATTCCCAAAGAATAATTATATTTATTTATCTTAATAAAACAACTGAAGGATAGTATCTCATTGTCATTTTGAGCAAAGCGAAGGATCTGCACTGTTAACCGTGAGCTAACTTCCCGACTACGCTAAAGCTTCGTCGGGCAGGCGTT